>JBEKMF010000119.1:0-6835 GCA_050008655.1 Smithellaceae bacterium | reverse complement strand
TAAAGATCGCTGTCGGTAAACTTCTCCAAAACCTTTCTTTTTGTTTCCAGACTTTCTTTGGCCACCTCCATTAGGTTTTCCAGCCGTTGCATGAAATCCTTTTTGGATTTGGCCAAATAGCCGATGCGCGGCATATTTATCGTAATAACACCGATGGAACCGGTAAGTGGATTGGAACCAAAGAGCCCGCCGCCTCTCATCTCCAACTCCCGATTGTCAATGCGCAGACGGCAGCACATACTGCGCGCGTCTTCCGGATTCATGTCGGAATTAATGAAATTGGAAAAATAAGGCACGCCATATTTCGCGGTCATTTCCCATAAATCCTTCAAATTGGGATCATCCCAGTTAAAATCACGTGTAACATTGTATGTGGGAATGGGAAAAGTAAAGACCCTCCCTTTGGCGTCACCTTCGGCCATGACCTGCAGAAAGGCTTTATTGAAAAGATTCATTTCTTCCTGAAATTCTTTATACGTTTCTTTCTGCGGTTTACCGCCGATGATTACACTCTGATCCGCGTAATATTTGGGAACAGTGACATCCAAAGTTACATTGGTGAATGGAGTTTGAAAACCGACTCTGGTCGGCACATTAATATTAAAAATAAACTCCTGCAACGCCTGTTTTATTTCCGTAATATTTAAACCATCATACCGAATATATGGCGCCAAAAGGGTGTCAAAATTGGAAAAAGCCTGCGCTCCGGCCGCTTCTCCCTGTAAGGTATAAAAGAAATTAACCACCTGACCCAAAGCACTGCGCAAATGTTTGGAGGGTTTGCTTTCCACCTTGCCGGAAACCCCGCGAAAACCCTGCAGAAGCAAGTCATACAAATCCCAGCCCACACAATAGACGGAAAGCAGGCTCAAATCGTGAATATGAAAATCGCCGTCGTTGTGCGCCTTTTTGATTTCCGGCGTATAAATTTCGTTTAGCCAGTAAACTTTGCTCACTTCGGAAGAAATATAATTATTCAGACCCTGCAGCGAGTAATCCATATTGCTGTTTTCGTTTATTTTCCAATCGGACTTCTTCAAATATTTATCGACCAGATCAACTTCCATCTTGTTGGCAATATCTCTCAAGCGGGCATGCTGATCGCGATATATAATGTAGGATTTGGCTGTCTTGCGGTAAGTGGAAAGCAGAAGAACTTCTTCGACTATATCCTGTATTTCTTCGACAGAGAAAACGTTACCGTCAAAAAGTTTTTCGGCAAGATTTAAAACCTTGATGGTCAACTTTCGCGCTTCTTTAATATCAAATTCGCCGGTGGCAACGCCAGCCTTGGCGATAGCATTGGTAATTTTTTCCGCATTAAACTTAACCAAACGGCCGTCTCTCTTTTTGATTTTTGTGTTCATGAACTCCTCCATAAGCAGATGAATAAGAAATTGTTGCCGCCTGATTATAACGCTATATATTGTGGTTTTGTAGCATAATACTACTACATATAGTAATTATCAAGAAAAAAATAAAAAAATCTTTGTCCGCTATTTTGACAAGGGCACTGATGATAAAGGTAAAAATATTAGTGCTATAGACCTTGCTTTTTATAGACAAGAAGCTTATGGAAGAACAAAATCATTCTTGCAGGGAATCCGTTTAGAATTGAAGATAGATAAAAAGAAAATAGATAAAATAAAAGGGTTTTTGGATGAGCGCGAAGCTGATTATCTTTATAAGCTAAGCTCGAATGCTAGTAAAACAGGCCCGTGCCTGGAAATCGGCAGTTATTGCGGAAAATCAGCGGTATATTTAGGCACAGCCTGCAAAGAAAATGGATCAGTTCTATTTTCCCTTGATCATCATACAGGCTCGGAGGAGCAGCAGCCAGGCGAAGAATATTTTGACCCTGAATTGCTGGATCAAGAAACGGGAAAGATAGATACTTTAAGATTTTTCCGCAAAACGATTACAGAATTTGACCTTGAAGACACGGTAATTCCGATTGTCGGCCATTCAGAAATAGTGGGACGTACCTGGCAAACACCTTTGAACTTGATTTTTATTGATGGAAGTCACGTTTACGAATCCGTACTTAACGATTACAAGATTTGGGCAGAACATTTAATCATGGGTGGCTATCTTCTTTTCCACGATATTTTCCCCAATCCGACGAAAGGCGGCCAGGCACCTTATAAAGTTTATCAAATTGCAGTAGCTTCCGGATTATACGAAGAAATGCCGATGTGCGAATCGCTGGGAATATTAAAAAAAATTGCCTAAATTTGTTGTGTAGCACACCCTTAATATCAGCTAATATTCCGTGGAAATTAATCCGGATGAACTGCATAAAATATTTTCTCCAACGGCTCTACTTAGCTTCTTGACACTGATGACAACTCAATGTTAAAAGTTATGCACAATATTCGCAAGGCGGTGTTTTTATGAAAATAATGCGTTACAGTATTTGCGTTTCTTTATTTCTTGGATTCAATCTTTTTTTTGCCGGTAATGCGCTTTGTGCTGACTATAGCAAGGGTAAAGTCATATTCAGAAGTAACTGTGTAGTATGCCATCAGATTGAAGCAGAAAGAGCTCCTGTTTCTGCTTATCATGCTCAGTACCGTCCCAAAGATTTTACCAAATCTTCAGCCTGGACAAAGAATCTTAGTGAAGAGAAGATTGCTTCTGTATTAACCAGAGGCCAGGGTGTGATGCGGCCGGTAAAATTGACTGCCGAAGATTCTAAAGCTCTTATTGATTACATGATCCATGATTTGAAAAAGCAGAGCGAAACATCGAGCATAAAATAAGCTGCTTAATCTGAACTGGAAAACACTGAAAAAGATTCTCAGCAAATCAGACCGGCTTTAGAGTTCCGACCCAAAACCAGGAACAACCTTGGGCTAATTCTTCAGCATCCAGGTAGCCTTTTTGGACAAAATCCGTTATTGTCTGACTAACAACACGTGGCTCGGCGCCTGTACCGACTGTTACCCTATGACAAAGCTCTTTTAAAGCATTCTCTTTTGAACCTCGAAATCTGTCCGGTTCGATAAAGCCGTGTTTCTCAATAAGGTCATCTTTGAGTATTTTAAAAGTCAAATTCATCCGCCGCTGACCTTCCACACGCATATCATCCAGAGGCGTATTCTTCCCTGTTTTATAACCATCGATAACCTTCTGCCATAAACCGTTCATCTCGGCATCATACAACGCGACAAAGTCGCGAATGTCTTGCGGCTGCAAGGCTGAAGTTTTCACAATGGCATCATTGGCATCGTATTTAGCCCAATCTTTCGTCAATATTTCCAGATCGTAATCGCCCACTTTTTCGCACAAAGTTGTTCCGGGAAAAGGCGCTAAATAATGATAACCGAAAAGTATATTCAAAGACTCCGCAAAAGCGGCTGTCTGACTCAATGTTTCTTTCGTTTCACCCGGCAGTCCGACCATAAAAGAAGCGTGGGCAAGCATGCCCGCCTGTTTACACATCTCAATCGCCTTTGCCGCCTGTGTCAGCGTAATGCCCTTCTTGACTCTTTTGAGCATTTCCGGATTACCCGATTCCACGCCGAAGCTGATACTATCGCAACCTGCGGCAGCCATAGCATCAAACATCTCCTGACTAACAGTATCCACACGGGCAAAAGCGCTCCAGGTGAACTTCAGGTTGCGGTCTTTGATTCCATTACATATTTCTTTTACTCTTTTTACATCCGAGGCAAAAAGGTCATCGGCAATATTGATGCGTTCAAAACCTAATTCGATGATCTGCTCTATTTCATCCAGAACCAATTGTGGATTACGGCGGCGCACTTTTGAGCCGACCATTTTTCGTCCCAGACAAAAGATACAGGAATGGGGACAACCACGGCCTGTAATCATGCTGACCGGATAGCCAAATGCCCGATAACGGGAGATGGGCAGCAAATGTCGCGCGGGCATCGGCAGGCGATCCACATCCATAATGAAATCTCTTTTGCCAGTATTGACGATTTCATCATCCTGCCGGTAAGCGATCCCGCGAATACCCCGCCATCTATTTTTCTGTTTCATCAGCGGTGCGAATTCAACAATGGTATCATCAGCCTCGCCAATGAAGACCAAATCTATCTCCGGATAATCGCGCAATGTCTCTTCCACGGTAAAGGATACATGCGGGCCGCCGATCATCGTAAGGATTTCCGAATTACAGCTTTTAACATCGCGTAATATACTCTGTGCGTCATTAAAATTCATAGTGACACAACCCACACCCACAGCGTCAGGCTGAAAATCAGCCAGTTGCACGGCAAGTTTCTCTTGGGAATAGCAGGAGATGATATAGTCGAAAATGCGTACTTCACAGCCAGCCGTTTCGAATGCCGCGGCAACATAAGTGATACCCAGAGGCGGTGAGGGAAATTCTTCTAGCGGATATGGTGCAGCAATTACAGCAACGCGCAATTTTAATCTCCTTTGCGCGGAAATAGGACGGATCTAAACCACCCCAGCAGAGTATTTTTTTCCCGCATGATCCGTTCAACGGCATCAAAATACTCATCCATCTTTTTAGGATCAGCCATCCACTGCGATCTTGATTTTATCGGTCTGGCCGTATCCAGATTCTTTATGACACCGGCAGGATTTCCGGCAGCGATGGCGCTTGCGGGAACATCCTTCACCACAACCGCGCCTGCTCCGATGACGGCATTATCACCGATATGAACTCCCTTACCAATAATCGCACTATCGCCAATCCACACATTTTTGCCGATCTTAACCGCTTCTGTACTTCCAATCGATTGGCTACGGTCATAAAGATCATGCCAATCGGAATCGGTAATACAAACATTTTGCGCCATCATGCAATCATCGCCTATGGTGACATCGGTGGCCGCCATGATTCTTGTGCCGGGGCAAATCAAGCAATGGCGCCCGATTTCAACTTTTCCCGACTTCTCATTGGCCATCCAGGATGTAAGCCTGATGCGTTTATCGGTAGTGGCAATCAATGTTGTATAATCACCTATCGATACCGACCCGCCGTATATTTCCACGTACCATGGTTTCATAAAAACCATATTATGGCCGAAATATTCACATTGCGGCGCCAAGTAACGCTCGGCATACCATTTTTCAAATTTATGACTCAGCCGCTTGATGTAATATGGACGATGATCTTTCTGCAATTTGTAAGCTCTTTTCCCAATGATTTTTTAAAATGTAATCACAAAAAATAACCTTCAGAAGAAGCCGGTAAGATTTGCGGTAGATTTTTATTTTCGTTCTTGCCAATACTTATGGCTGAAGAGTTTTGCTGCCGGAGTTATTGAGTTAATCGCATCCCAGGCCATCAGTACTGACGCCGACGTCCAACTGGTTTTTTCTTCCGGCCAGATGATGCTGTCCGGAAATGTAACGCCCATCCAATAGGAACCATCAGGGAATCTCTTATCACCAAGCCAACTAAATATTGTTTTAGCCCGTGAATAATCTTCAATGGCCACCAAAGCCAAAACCAGTTCCGCCGTTTCCGCCATTGTCACCCAGGGCCGGTCGCTGACACAACGCACACCCCATTCAGGAACGACAAATTTTTCCCACGACTTGGCTATGCGCTTCTTTGCTTCCTCGCCGCTTACAGCGCCGCATAAAACAGGATAATACCAATCCATGGAATAACGAGCTTTGATCATATTGAAAAGATCAGGCCGGTTTCTTATCGCCTCTCCCAGAGAATCTTTTGCCTTCAGCCAGTTTGGTCTTTTTTTACCCAGAATCATGGCAATTTCCAGTGCGCATTTAATGCTCATATAAATAGAGCTGCAACCGGTTAAAAGGGACATTTTATCAATGACGTCCGCTGAATTTCTTGCCCAATAAATTTCACCCTCCGGAGCCTGCATATTGATCGCATATTGGATGCCCCGGGAAACACTGTTCCACATATATTTCAAAAATTCACCGTTGCCTGTAATCAGATAATGGTGAAAGACGCCAACAGCAATATAAGCTGCAAAGTTTGTTTCTTTGGTGGCATTGATAATCTGCCCGTCCTTGATTTCGGACCACCAACTGCCGTCGGCAAGTTGATTTGCAACTAGCCACCGATATGCGCGCTCAGCCTCCGGATAAAATCCGGCGATACTCAAGCCTATCGCGCTTTCGATATGATCCCAGGGATCAGTCTTGCCGCCGATCGACCAGGGTATTTCACCGCTTTCTTTTTGCATGGACAAAATAAGCCCGGCGATTTTTTCAACGTCAACCGGTTTAATTTCTTCACTCAAAGAAAGGTTTAAATAATCCATAATATAATCAACCTTCTTTCAGATAGAACACGATAAATACCTGCCGCTGCCGGCATCAAGACTGTGCGGTTTTAATTTCAATTCATGAAAATCCACGGTGACCATTAATTGCCTCCCGGTAAACCTCGACCACTTGCTTAGCTGCTTTAGGCCAGCTGAAAACTGAATTCACCCTTTCTAAACCCGCCTGAGCATATTTTACCCTCTCCTCAGGGTTATTGAGCAAATGCGTTATGGCTTTGGTTAAGGCGGAAGTATCGGCGGGAGGAACAATCATAGCCGCCTTGCCCACAACTTCCGGCAACGCGCCACCGCTGGTCGTAATCAATGGAACTCCGCAAGCCATTGCTTCAGCGGCGGGTATGCCAAAACCTTCATATACAGACGGAACAACGGCTACCGTAGATTTGGCGTAGTAATCGGCAAACTCCTCATTCTGAATGCGGCCCGTAAAATGGACTATATCATCAATCCCCAGCCTGGCCACCAGTTTTGTAATTATTCCGTTTTTTTTGGGTTCTCCTATAACTGTTAATTTTACAGATTGTTTTTTTCTTACTTCCGATACAGCCTCCAACAAATAACTCAAC
>JBEKMF010000118.1:0-6867 GCA_050008655.1 Smithellaceae bacterium | reverse complement strand
GCTATCCGGTGAAAGGAACAATAAGGGCAAAGTTCTTCGCAGAAGGGGATATGTATGTAGAGGAGTCGTGGTTTTTCATCAGTGCAGTGAGGTAATACCGGTAAGCTTCCCTCTTCAAATTTCAGCGCGCGGGCAAATTCCCTTCTCGCTATTTTAGTAACAATCTGATTTATCAAAATTAACTCCATGCAGAACAAATTTATAATATGGTTTATTTATTGTTTAACAATAGATATTGCTATTTTGCAAGCTGCGATTACTTGAAATAACCTGGAATAGGTGATATATGCCGCACAAAACAAAGGTACGATAAAACTACATGCCTAAAGATAAAGTTTTAACATTATGGAATAACGAAGGAGCCAACGAAAAAGACGCCTCTATCTTAAGAAAAAAATCCGTGGAAGTTCCTGTGCCGTTGGATAAAGAATCGCTAGAGTCGATCCAAGCCTTGGTTGATTCGTTTCTGGATAGAGATGACGCTTCCGGGCTTGCCGCTCCGCAAATCGGCATTCACAAAAGAATTTTTGTTTTCCGTAATAAAGGCTTCGGCGAAGGGGGAAAAGTAAAAAGTCCCGATGATTTTGAAGTTTTGATTAACCCGCGAATTACTCAAGCTCGCGGTGAAAAAGTGACAATGGCTGAAGGTTGTTTATCTTGCCCGGAAATTCAGGTTGAGGTCAGCCGTTTCCCCGAAATTAAAGTGCGTGCTTTAAATGCCGAAGGGAAGAAAATCAGCAAAAGATATCTGGATTACGTTGCCCGCGTTATACAACACGAGCTGGACCATCTGGACGGTAAATTAATCGTCGACTACGGAGGCAATCTCTATTATCCCAAAGACAAACAAGACTTCTTTGAAAAACTTTTTAAAGGTTGATCAATTGAACTTTTTTGATTTGTGAAACTCCAATTTCCATAACGAAGTGTAGGGAAATTGGTAAGTTGAACAATCCCGCAAAGCGGAGGGTAATGAAACTCAAACTTCAAAAGCGAAGCGTATAGAAGTTTGTTAGCCAAATTGTCCCGCATTAACAGGGATGTAATACCCCACAGTTTGCTTTGAGGTTCATACCCGTGATAAATCTTGAAATCTCCCCGGAGTTGTAGTAGTTCTCTGGCATTGATTAAAACTGATGCAATAAAGTTATTTTCTATAATTTAATTTTCCCCGGAGAAGCTATCCCATGTTAGAAATTCAATGTCCGCAATGTACCAAATCTTTTGTTTGGACAGACAATATGCCGGCGCAGAGCAAATGCCCTACGCTGGATTGCAGCTGGCATTATAATATTCACGCCGAGCTGAAGAGAAACATTGCTCGGCGTGAAACCAAGGTGGAACCAAAAACTTTGCTTTGCCCTTTTTGCGAGAGGGAAATTACATCCAAATTTACTATTTGCCCCCATTGCGGACAAATTGTGCTGGGCAGTAAAGCTTCCCGAAAGAGTTATTTCTTTTTGGCGGTTTGTTTGATTCTCATTATTCTATCTCTGGTTTTTAAGTGCTTGGTTAAATGAATTTGGAAAAGACGCCGTTATATGAAAAGCACGTTGCCTTAAATGCCAAAATAATTGATTTTGGCGGCTGGGCCATGCCCGTGCAATACACTAATGTTATCGATGAACACAAAGCAACCAGAAATGCCGCCGGCCTTTTTGACATCTGTCACATGGGAGAGATCGAAGTCAAAGGCCAACAGGCACTTGATCTTTTACAATTGGCTTTGACCAGAAATCTATCTGATCAGGAAATAGGACAAATTAAACTCTCTGCGATGCTCAATTATGAAGGCGGCATTATTGACGACCTGACCGTCTATAAAATGGCAAAAGATTCTTATATGCTGGTGACCAATGCCACCACCAAAGACCGTGACTGGCAATGGATTAAATCTATTCAGCGGGACAAAGGATTTGATTGCAATTTAAAAGACATCAGCAATAAAACAGGCAAACTGGATTTGCAGGGTCCGCGCGCTCACGAAATTCTGCAAACACTGGCCGCTGATAATTTGAAGGATTTGCGCTTCTATCATTTTTTCGAATCCCAGGTATTGGGAATACCGTCCATCATTTCCCGCAGCGGTTACACCGGTGAAGACGGATTTGAAATTTATGCCTCTGCCGACAAAATAGGCTACATCTGGGATAAATTCATGGATACCGGCAAGAGATGGGAAATGAAGCCGGCTGGTTTAGGAGCGCGAGATACATTGCGCCTGGAAGCGGGCATGATGCTCAACGGCCAGGATATGTCGGAAACGGTGACGCCATTGCAAGTGCCATATAGCTGGCTTATTGATTGGAACAAGGAATTTATCGGTTCAGCAGCACTCAAGGCGCAAAAAAGCGCAGGCATTAAGAAAAAAATCGCGGGTTTGGAAATGACAGACCGCGGAATAGCCCGACACGGCTACAAAGTATTTAATACGGATAAGGAAATAGGAGTTGTGACTTCCGGAACATTTTCACCCACATTAAACAAAGCAATCGGTTTGGCGTTTATCGATAGTTCTTTCAGCGCTCCGGAAACGGAAATTTCTATCGAGATCCGCGACTCCATGAGCAGCGCTAAAATCGTTAACATTCCGTTTTATAAAAGGCCGAAATAAAATTAAGGAGAAAAAAACCATGTCCAAACAAAATCCAGCCGACAGAAACTATTCGAAGGATCATGAATGGGTAAAAGACAATGGTGACGGTACTGTGATCGTCGGCATAACCGACTACGCCCAGGAGATGCTTACCGATATCGTGTTTGTCGAACTGCCGCCGATAGGGAAAAAAGTAACCAAAGGTGACGCCGTGGCCGTTGTGGAATCCGTAAAATCGGTATCCGACGTTTACGCACCGGTAAGCGGAGAAGTTACCGTCGTAAACAATAAACTGGAAGAAGAACCGGCGCTGATTAATGAGGATGCCTTTGGCGAGGGCTGGATTGTGCGGATGCGCCTGGCGAACGCAGATGAACTCAAATCTCTGCTTAACGCCGCCGACTATGAAAAGCTGGTCAAAGAGGAAAAACACTAAATTATGGATTACTGTCCTCACACCACGCAGGATATAGTGCAAATGCAGGCGGTTATTGGAGTAACTAGCCTCGATGATTTATTTGCCGATATTCCGCAAAAGTTCAGATTAAGGCAAATGCCGGATATTCCGGCCGCCTTATCTGAACAGCAGACCGTCGCCGTCATGAGCGATCTCGCTCGAAAGAATAAACTGCCGCAATTAACTCTGACAGGCGCCGGAGCTTATTCTCATTTTATTCCAGCTGTTGTATCGCACATTGTGGGGCGTGCGGAATTTTATACTGCTTATACTCCATATCAGGCGGAAATCAGCCAGGGCATTCTTCAGGCAATATACGAATACCAGACTATGATCGCCCACCTCACCGGAACCGAAGTAGCTAACGCTTCGATGTATGACGGAGCTTCCGCCATGGCGGAGGCGGCAGTCCTTTGCGCCAAGATGTCCAACCGGACTAAAATTGTTGTGACTCGTTCAGTTCATCCTGAATATCGTCAGGTTTTACGGACATATTCCTGGGCTAACGGCTATACTATTGCTGAAATACCGTATATTGTATCGGGGCAGCTCGATCAGGTTGCTTTGCAAAACGTGCTCGATGATAGTGTGGCCGCTGTGTTAGTACAAAGCCCGAATTTTTTTGGCATTATCGAAGACATTGCTCCTATCGTTGATGCTGCCCATAAAAAAGGTGCTTCGCTTGTCGCCAGTTTTACCGATGGCACCTCACTGGGAATTCTGCAGCCGGCGGGCGCAGCCGGAGCTGATTTTGTCGTGGGCGAAGGCCAGAGTTTCGGCAATCCCCTTAATTACGGCGGCCCTTATCTGGGAATTTTTGCCGCGCGGGGAAATTTTATGCGCCGGATACCCGGACGCCTTGTCGGCGCAACTGTAGACAAAAACGGCAAGCGTGGTTTCGTTTTGACGTTGCAGACCCGCGAGCAGCATATTCGCCGGGAAAAAGCGACGTCCAACATTTGTTCCAATGAAGCCGTCTGCGCGCTGGCAGCGGGCGTATATCTGGCAACTCTCGGTAAAAATTTGCGCAATCTCGCCGAGCTTAATATTTACAAAACACAATATTTGAAAAATAAACTTTTGGGGCTTAATAGCTGGAAGGAGGTATTCTCGGCTCCAGTCTACAATGAATTCGTTTTACGCTGTCCCAATCCCAAGCTCGTCAATGAAAAGCTGAAAAATGAGGGGATCATCGGCGGCTACGAATTACAAAAGGATTACCCGGAACTGAAAAACACCTTACTTTTCTGCGCTACGGAAATGTTATCTAAAGAAGATATTGATAAGGTTGTGGCGATTTTAAAGTAATAAAGGAGTCCTCCCTTGGAATTGATATTCGAAAAAAGTAAACCCGGTCGTAGCGCTAGTAACGTTCCCGCAAGCGATGTGCCGCCGGTAAAAATAGAAACTGTAATCGATAAAAAATACTTACGTACTGAACTTGATCTGCCGGAAGTGGCGGAAATAGATTTAATCCGGCATTACACCAATTTATCACGCAGGAATTTCGGCGTTGATCTGGGCTTTTATCCGCTGGGTTCCTGCACGATGAAATATAATCCCAAAGTCAATGAAAATGTGGCGGCACTGCCCGGTTTTACCGGCCTGCACCCTTGTGTCAATGATGAATCCGCCCAGGGCAACCTGCAACTAATGTATGAAATCCAGAATTATCTGGGCAATATCTTTGGTATGGCGGAGTTCACCTTGCAGCCGGCGGCAGGCGCGCATGGTGAACTTACCGGCATCATGATGATTAAAAAATATTTTGAAAAGAAAAAAGAAAAGCGCCCTCTTATCCTAATACCGGATACCGCTCACGGCACTAACCCGGCCTCCAGCGCCCTTTGCGGCTTCGATACCGTAACTCTGCGATCCAACTCCGAGGGCGGCGTGGATATCGACCATTTAAAATCTCTAATGACGAAAGATGTAGCGGGACTGATGCTGACCAACCCCAATACTCTGGGATTTTTTGAGCGCAACATTGAACAGGTTGCGAAAATAGTTCACGAAAAAGGCGGACTGCTTTACGGCGACGGCGCCAATGCTAACGCTTTTTTAGGCAAAGCAAGGCCCGGCGATCTGGGCTTTGATGTTATTCAGCTTAATCTCCATAAAACATTTTCGACACCGCATGGCGGCGGCGGTCCCGGCAGCGGCCCGGTAGGTGTGAGCGCGAAACTGGTTGAATATCTTCCTGTTCCACGCATTGTCAAAAAAGGCAAGGGCTATAGTTGGTCTGATAAATTTCCGGACACCATTGGCCGCATGCGCTCTTTTTACGGCAATTTTAATGTGATTGTGAAAGCCTATGCTTACATCCGCTCCTTAGGTGCCGAAGGTTTAACGCGCACCACCGAAATGGCTGTGCTCAATGCGAACTACATCAGAGAGAAATTAAAACCATATTATGAGCTGCCCTATGATCGTGTTTGCATGCATGAGTGTGTCTTTTCCGGTAAAAGACAAGTTGCCGAAAGTGGAGTGCATACGACGGACATTGCTAAGAGGCTGATTGATTATGGCTATCATCCCCCGACGATTTATTTTCCTTTAATTATTCCCGAAGCGATCATGATTGAACCTACCGAGACGGAGAGTAAAGAAACTCTTGATGCCTTTTGTGAGGCTATGATTGCCATTGCCCACGAGGCCAAAGAAAATCCTGGTTGTGTAAAAAATGCACCGTTGACGACACCAGTTAGCCGGCTCGACGAAGTGCTGGCCGCGCGCAAACCCGACGTTTGCTGGAAAAAACCCGGCTGATTTATTTATGAACGACCTACAAACAAGATCACAACTTCTGCGCAAGCCTCCTTGGCTTAAAGTGCGTCCTCCTTATACTGCTGAATGCCGTGACATTAAATCAACTCTCGCTGAACTTCAATTACGCACCGTTTGCCAGGAAGCGGCCTGTCCCAACATGGCAGAATGCTTCCATAGCGGTACGGCCACATTTTTAATTCTGGGCAATATCTGCACGCGTAATTGTCTTTACTGTAATGTCGCTCATGGTATACCCGCGCTTGCGCACAAACAAGAAATTAATCATCTGATTACCGCGGTGCAAAAGATGAGTTTAAAATACATTGTTCTCACTTCCGTTGCCCGTGATGATTTGCCGGACGGCGGCGCTTCAGTTTTTGCCGCTTGTATTGACGCATTGCAAAAGTCTGTTCCGAACTGCAAAATCGAAGTGTTGATTCCCGATTTTCAGGGTCAATCCTCGGCACTGGAAAAAGTGATCGCCGCTAAGCCCGATGTTATTAATCATAATATGGAAGTTGTTAAACCGTTGTTTTCCCAATTACGGCCGCAGGGAAATTATAGACTATCGCTTACACTCATCTCGCGGATTGTTGCAATGCCGATTATTTCCAAAAGCGGTTTTATGGTTGGTTTTGGCGAAAAGCGTGAGGATATCATACGCCTGCTTGATGATTTAGCTTCCATATCCTGCTCGCACCTGACTATCGGGCAGTATCAACAACCGACGCTCAGGCATTGGCCAGTAGCCAAATATTATCACCCGGAGGAGTTTGCCGAGTTGAAAGAAATAGCTTACCAAAAAGGCTTTCAGCACGTGGAAACGGGACCCTTAGTGCGCAGTTCTTATCATGCCGCACAGGCGTGTCAGTGAGGAGTAAGTATGGCCGAACAATATGATTTAGTTGTTATTGGCGGGGGACCGGGAGGACTGGCCGCGGCCGAACTTGCCGCGAAAAACAAAAAACGCGTCCTCATTATCGAGAAAGATGGGTGGGGCGGTACGTGTACTAATCGTGGCTGCATTCCTACCAAAGCTATCCTT
>JBEKMF010000117.1:0-6870 GCA_050008655.1 Smithellaceae bacterium | reverse complement strand
AGGCACTACAACGTAGAAGATGATAGTATCACTAAGGGTTTTTATGTTTTTGGTATTTTATTTAAGTTTAATTATGGTTACGAAGCCCTTGGAAAGACAGAGGTGGTGGCATGAGAATAGACACACTAGGGAGAATAATTCCAGAAAGAATACCCAACTGCACTTGCGGCTTAACTGCTGGTTGTAGTGTATGCAATCCTTTTTTTAGTAGAGAGACTTTTAGTCAATCTGGCGTTTCGCCAGTGTTTATAAGGTATAAAAATAGAAAACAGTTGGGAGAGACGTATGCTGCAAGTTTTTGAGTCCTATGACATTATCAACGACAAGCAGAATGTAAGGATAAACATTTTTCCTTTTTTATCTAACAATAAATATTCTCTTTTTTTAAACGACCAGATGACGGCGGAACAGATTTCTAAATCTTTTAAGATGGTAGCCGAATTAATAGATGCTGACACAGGAACAGAAAAAGCAGATTGACGAGTCCAAAAAGATCATAAACTCGTTTGAATATTTTTTAGATCATTTCGCCCAGATAGAGGACAAAGAGAACAAGAGAGCGATAAATCTTCGTTTATGGCCTTCTCAACGGGACGTGTTGCCGATACTAATGGAAAGTCCTCTGTTGGTTATTTTAAAAGCGCAGCAGTTGGGGCTTACTTGGCTGGTGGCTGCTTATGTTTTGTGGTGTTCTTTGACAAACCCGATGTTTTTGACGGTGGTTATTTCGGTTACAGAAGACTTGTCTATTGAGTTTCTGGACAGGATTTACTTTATTATGGACAGGCTTCCGGCGTTTCTTGTGCCGAAGATCAAGACCAGATCAAAACAGGTTCTGGAAATGGAACGAGTCACACAGACCGGAACGAAGTTGTACTCGATTATCAAGAGCCTGCCGACTACCGAAATGGGAGCGCAGTCCAAGACGCCTAATTTACTGGTAATGGATGAAAGCTGTAAGAACAGGCTGGCGTCCTCGATATTTAACGCCTCTTATGCTGGCGTGGAACAGGCCAAAGGGCAGATAATAGTAATATCCAATTCATTGAAAGAAGGCCCGGGTTGGGTATGGACAAGGGATATTTATGTTGGTTCCATGAGGGGGCTTAACAGATTTAAGAGGATATTCCTTCCGTGGAGCGCGCACCCGAAAAGAAAGCCTGATTTTAAACTGAAGGCCCTTGAAGGCGGCATGACCCAAAGAGAATGTGATGAGCGTTTTCCCGACACCGAGGAACAGGCCATATCAGATCGTGACATCCTCGGCGTGTACTACGCCCAGCAGATGAAACAGGCGAGGAAAGATAAGCGCATTACTTCTGTGCCGTATGCAGAAGGGTTTGAGGTATATACCTTCTGGGACCTGGGTTTGGATGATTCAACCTCGATATGGTTCGTGCAAGCCATTGGAAGAGAGTTTAGATTTATAGATTACTATGAAAATGTGGGTATGGGGTTTGCTCACTACGCCAGAATTATGAAAGACAAGGGATATGTTTTCGGCGATCATTATATGCCCCATGACGCTAAACAAAGAGAATTTGGTGACACGGAGATTGCTAGGTCTCGTAAAGAAACAGCTGAGAATTTGGGGATATATCCCATTATTCCTGTTAAGCGTCCGAAAGACACACAGGCGGTTTTGGATGGAATTGAGGCGGTAAGAAATATTTTAAGTCAGTGTTGTTTTGATGAAAAAAAATGTTCGTTAGGAATTGACGGACTTGAGAATTATAGGTCAGAGTTTGACGAAAATAAAATGGTGTTAAAGAATACACCACTACATAATCTGGCAAGTCATCCAGCAGACGCAATGAGAACATTCGCAATGGGCTTTGCTCCAAGGGCAAAGAAGAAAATAATGAGCGTGTCGGATTATTTGGACTCAATGGGTAATTTAGCAAGCGTAATTTAGAAAGGAATTTTATGGATACTAAAATATTCAAAACTTATATAATGAAAGAAATCCTAAAAATTTCCAGTAAAAGAAATATTCCAGCCGGAGAGTATTTCAATACAACCTTTACTTTTGATTCAAGAGATTCTATGGATTACATGTCGCAGATATTATCTCAATCAATAGATGCCATAGAAAAAACCCCCGATAAATACAAACGTCCAAAAAATATTGAATTTTATGTGGATGAAACATATAAAAATATGGAAGTTGGGATTTCCTTACACTTTCTAGTTGGTGCTAAAAATAAATTTTATGCCGCAATTTTATTGCGAGTTAAAGAAAAAGATAACGAAATTGATATTGATATTGATATTGATATTGATGAAATAATGAAAGAATTATTGCACCAGATTGGGGACAACAGGCTATGCCCACACTGTAACAAAACATTTACTCCACAGGATTACACAAAAGACAGGGCATTGAATTTATATAATAAATTAAAGGTGAAGATGGCGTTTAAGGAATAAAATGCCTCATATATATAATATATCAATTTACAAATATGCCGGTGTTGGCGTAATGGTGAATGTAGAGAATAAGAACGATGTAGTATTTCCCGAAACTGATTTGTGGGTTCGGGCTTCCGCTATAAGAAAACTTAATGATGAAGTGGAGGAAGATGAGCGAAAAGAAAACCGAAACGAAAGACCAAAAAATTAAAGATTTCCTCAAACAGGTTATGAAAGATTTAGATCGGGATGTTCGAGCCGACGATCACAACCGAAAGGATGCCGTTGATGACTTAAAGTTTGCGTGGGGTATAGACCAGTGGGATGCGGCGGAAGTTACCCGAAGGAAGAAAAAAGACCGACCTGTTTTACAGGCTAATCTTCTACCTCAGTATATAGATCAGGTTACGGGCGACCAGAGACATAACAGGGCGAGAATTTCCGTAAAGCCGGTTGATTCCTATGCTGACTATAACATCGCCCGCATAAGACAGGGGATAATCGCCGACATAGAATACAGGTCTAATGCTGAGTCTATTTATGATTATTCTTCTGATTTGCAATGCACCTGCGGCTATGGGGCATGGAGAGTCCTCACAAGATACACAGACGCCAATCCGTTCTTGCAAGAAATATACCTAGAGACGATAAAAAATCCTTTTCTTGTTCATATGGATTGCGACGCCAAGGATGAGGTTTTCGCAGATGCCAAACATGGTTTTATTTTAGAGAAAATGAACAGGGATGCATTCAAGGAAAGATACCCTGATGCGACAGTTCCTGGGAAAGACATCAACTTCGGTCAGGGGTTGGCGTATGAACTATGGTTTGACAAGGACAGCGTAACAGTCGCGGAATATTTTGCTATCAGGGAAACCGAGAAAGAAATTTGCCTCATGGACGATGGCTCTGTCATCGAAAAACCGGAAGCTGAAAAATTGATTCAGGAGTGGGAAGAAAAGAAAAACAAGATTCGTCAGGCTATGCTTCAGACCACACAGATGTTACCGCAGACGATATCTCCGAGTATGCCTCAATCTGTGCCCGGTCAAGGGATGCCGCAACAGCAACCTCAACAGGCGCAAACGCCTCCTCAGATGCTCCCACAGGCTTCTCAGCCCAATATGCCGCAGGCCGCACCTCCTCGACCTCCCGACATACAGATAGAGCCTCGTCCTGAAATTATTAAAACGCAGAAGGCAAAAATTAAAAAAGTAAAACACTGGATTGTAACTGCCACTGAAATTTTAAGTAAAACAGGGCTTGACGGCGATGATGTCCCCGGGAAATACATACCTATCATCATGGTCAATGGGAAAACCATCAATATCGAAGGCAAGACTTACAGAAGGGGCTTGATAAGATTTTCCAAAGACCCCCAGAAATTGTTTAATTATTCACTTACATCAGCCGCAGAGGTGGTTCATCTAGCGCCTAAGACTCCGTGGATAGGAACGGCCAAGCAGTTTGAAGGATATGAAAAAGACTACGCAATAGCCAATACAGATAACCTGCCGTTTATGAAGTACAATCCCGATGTAGTGAACGGTCAGATTGTTCCTCCGCCCTCACGACTCACACAAGGGGATGCTCCTATCGCTTTATTTGCTGAAATAGAACGCGCAGAAGGACTTATTAAAAAATCTATCGGAATGGGCAGCAGGGATGTCGGACAGACTGGCCCAGAAAGATCAGGGGCGGCCGTAATTGCAGCGCAGAAACCCGGCGATGTTGCCACTTTCGTATTCATGGATAATCTATCCAAGAGCATAGCTCATTGCGGAACAGTAGTAAATGAGATGATTCCAGAAGTGTACGATACCGAAAGAGATGCGAGGTTAAGGGATGTTGACGGCACTGAAAGATGGGTGCCCATTAATACCACAGCAGAGAAGGCGCTTGAAAATATTTTAAAAGACCCGCAAAGGTATCAGGGGCTTAATTTAAAAGAACTTAGAAAACTCATAAATAATCAGGGACGGAAAGCAAAATACAACGATATAACGGAAGGGCATTACGGAACCGTTATTTCCACAGGGCCTTCTTACACGACACAACGGCAGGAATCTTCACAGAACCTTTTAAGCCTGTCGCAAAACTGGCCGGAAATCAAGAGATACGCGGGAGATTTGCTTATTAAAAATCTGGACGTTTTGGGTGCTGATGAAATTGCCCGCAGGCTGGAAAAAGCATTGCCTCCGGGTATGAAACGTCCAACTCCGGGAGAACCTGTTTCACCACCCATGCCAATACCTCCGCAGGTACAGCTTCAAATGGCTAAGGTACAGACGGAAATGTTGAAACAGCAGAACCAGATGGCCGAAAAACAACTCAAGATTATTCAGGCAAAGACAGCTTTAATTGAGCAATATAAAGAAGCCAAAGAAGGCGATTCTTCAATTCGTAAAGAGATACTGAATGTATTAAGTGAAATCCACTCAATGCCCTCACCGCAAGCAACGAATGTGCTACAATCACAAGCAACGGGTGGTGGTGAAGGAATGACGCAATAATATGTTGACTGAGCCGGAAGAAAAAGTTATAATTGAAGTGCTTAAAGCGATAGAAGGGCAGAAGCGGAAACTTTTGTCGTTAATAAAAAAACAAACATTTAAGGAATTTTCAGAAATATATATCGAACCAGCAGTTAGGAGAGATTTTCAAGACCGTGTTAAGAATTTACAACCCTAACCCTTTTACGAGGAACTAAAGAAAGTTTTAAAGTAAATATATATCAAAACCGTTATTGGTTAGACAGTTCATTGACAAAAGAATATAGAGCTTAAACTTTAAGAACACACAAAGATACAGGCAGATTCGGAGAAATCCGGTCTGCCTTTTTTTATTAATTAAAACCGAAAGGGGAAAAAAAATGGACAACATGCTCGATGGCAAAACCACGAAAGCCGATGAAAAGGTCGCTTCGGCAACGACAGAAAAGCAGGAAGTAATTACTGATGGGGAAACTCCAGTTATTAAACCTACCGAAACTCAAATCACCGATAAAGGCTCGGAACCTGAAAAAGAAGCGAAAATAGTTAGGGAGGTTAAAGGATTACGGAGAAGAAGTCAGGAAGCAGAACAGCAGGCGGCTTACTATAAAGGACTTGCAGAAGGCAGAGGAGTAAAACCTGAACCTACTGCGGTTGTAAGTGGAGAACCTACCGCACCGAAGATTGAGGACTTTGAAACCATTGAGGAGTACGACAAGGCCAGAGAAGTCTATCTGGACAAAAAAGTAGATTTCAAGGTTAGCAAGGAACTTGAACGTGCGGAAAGGAGTAAGATTGAAGCAAGGCAGAAAGAAGACCTCGCCATAATCGAAAAGACATTCGAGGAAAAAATGAGTGAGGCAATGGACGTGGAACCGGAACTTGAAACAATGAAGAATACGGTTGGTGTCATGATTAGACGGGATGCTCCCGACATAGCCCTTGCGATAAAGCAATCCGACATAGCTCCTGATTTAATCCGCTACCTCTATAACAATAAAGAGGAACTGCAACGGATAAACAACCTGACAAATCCCATTCAGAGAGTGAGGGAACTGGTGAATATTGAGGCAAAACTCAAGGCACCTTCTCAGATACAAACGAAAAAAGTAACTCAAGCCCCCGCTCCTATCGAAACTGTAAATCCAGGTGGAACCGGAATTGTAACGGTTGACCCAGAAAAACAATCCACAGCGGATTGGATAAAAGCGGAACGAGAAAGGAAGAGGGCTGAAAGAAAATAGGAGATATTAAATGACTACTCTTTTAACCAGTACTATTGTGACGAGGAAAGCTTTGGAGATCCTCCACAATAAATTAAATTTTATAGGAAGCATAAATCGTCAATACGATGCCTCCTTCGCTAATGAAGGCGCGAAGATCGGCTCGACATTAAAGATTCGGCTTCCGAATCAGTACACTGTAAGAACCGGACAGACAGCCTCCATGCAGTCCACGGACGAAACCAGTGAAACTCTGACCATCGCAACGCAGAAAGGCGTTGATGTGAATTTTACATCAGCAGACCTTACGTTGTCTTTGGATGATTTCACCGAAAGAATCCTTGAACCAGCTATGGCGGTAACTGCGGCTAACGTGGAATCCGATGCGTTCAATATGTATAAGGATGTTTACAATTTCACTTACCAAACTGACTTTGTAACTGACCCAAGTTCAATGGCAACTTGGCTTGCGGCCAAGACTATTCTGAATAAGAACCTTGTCCCGAAAGATGGTGCGTTGAATGTTTGTTGCAACTCAGCTGCTGGTGGCGCGACTGTTGCGGCGTTAAGCACTCTGTTCCATGAAGGCAAATCCATTGCCAGTCAGTATGTTGACGGCGTAATGGGTCATGCTATGGGATTTGATTTCTTTGAGAATGAAATGATCCCATCTCATACCAACGGCGCAGCTACTTCATTTGCCGCGGGTCAGGTTAATGGCGCAACTCAAAATGGTGCAACCA
>JBEKMF010000116.1:0-6921 GCA_050008655.1 Smithellaceae bacterium | reverse complement strand
GGGGTATCACAGCCCGCAAAAAAAGAAGAAAGATTTTAAAACTGGCCAAAGGTTTCTTTGGCGCACGCAGCCGTTTGATCAGAACAGCCACTGAAGCCGTAAATAAAGCGATGAAATACGCTTATCGTGATCGCCGGGCAAGAAAAAGAGAATTTCGCCAATTATGGATCGCCCGTATTAATGCCGCGGCCCGTCTCAATAATATATCTTACAGCCGGTTGGTTGACGGTATGAAGAAATCCGGCATTGAGTTGGATCGTAAAATACTGGCGGAACTGGCTGTCAATGATCCGCAGGGTTTCGCCCAAATTGTTTTAATGGCCAAAGGCGAGCAGGCGGCATGATCGGCAATCTTCAACAGCTGGAGAATAACGCGCTTGCCGAATTAGAGGCGGCGACAACAGAAGATGAGATTTCAGCTGTTAGAACAAAATACCTAGGCCGTAAAGGGCTTTTGACCGGCCTTCTACGTAACATTGCCCAGGTTCCGGATATCGAAAAACCTTTATTCGGAAAGCGTTGCAATGAACTCAAAGATCGGCTCAATACCAAGATTGAAGAAGCGCTCCAGAACAAATCTCAGCTGCATAAAGAAAACATCTTATTAAAAGAAAAAATTGATGTTACCTTGCCGGGAAGGTCTGTTCGTTACGGCAGAATTCATCCGGTAATTCAAATCCGTCGGGAAATTTGTGCCATCTTTGCTTCGTTTGGTTTTTCCGTAGTCGAAGGGCCAGAAATAGAGTTGGATTATTATAATTTTGAAGCTCTCAATATTCCCCAAGATCACCCCGCCAGGGACATGCAGGACACTTTTTATATCGAAGAAAATATAGTTTTGCGCACTCATACATCGCCGGTTCAGGTACGGATAATGGAAAAGGTTCAGCCACCGATAAGGATTTTATCACCCGGTAGAGTTTACCGTCGTGATTCCGACGTTTCCCATACCCCTATGTTTCACCAAATAGAAGGATTAATGGTGGATAAAGGCGTCCGTTTTAGCGATCTGAAAGGAATCTTGACTGCATTTCTACGGAAAATTTTCGGTGAGAATACAATTCTGAGATTCCGGCCAAGTTTTTTCCCCTTTACGGAACCTTCGGCGGAAGTTGATATTCGCTGTGTAATATGTCATGGGCGCGGCTGCCGGGTTTGCGGACAGAGCGGGTGGCTGGAAATTCTGGGTTCAGGTATGGTTGATCCCGCGGTTTTCAAGAATGTCGGTTATGACCCCGAAAAATATACAGGCTTTGCTTTCGGACTTGGTCTGGAAAGAATAGCCATGCTGAAGTACGGCATTTCCGATATTCGATTATTTTTTGAAAACGACTTTCGATTCCTTAAACAATTTTAGGAGAAATTCTCTTTATGCTGGTCAGCCTTAAGTGGCTTAAAGATTACGTTGATATTGATCTGACAGCGTCAGAACTGGCTGATAAATTGACGATGGCCGGATTGGAAGTGGAGGAGATCAAAACCGTTCTTCCGCAATTTAGCGGCGTTGTCGTTGCCCGGGTTTTGTCAGTAAAACCTCATCCTAATGCGGATAAGTTGTCTCTTTGTGCAGTGAGTGACGGCAAGAATAATTATCCTGTTGTTTGCGGTGCTAAGAATATAAAGACAGGCGATATTGTTCCTCTGGCCAAAGTGGGAGCAGTAATTTCGGGCGAATATACAATCAAGTCATCCGTTTTGCGCGGAGAGAAATCCGAAGGCATGCTCTGCTCGGAGGCCGAATTGGAAATCGGTGACGATGCCTCTGGTATTATGCATTTGCCTGCCGAGTTGTCGCTTGGTTTGCCTTTAGAGGCGGCTCTAAACATCGGTGATACCGTTTTAGACGTAAGTGTGACGCCCAATCGTTCTGATTGCTTGAGTATGATCGGCATGGCACGGGAAGTGGCCGCCCTTACCGGTAAAAAACTAAAACAGCCGTCCTTGAAAATCAAAGAATCAGCGGAAGATATCGGCAAATTAACTTCAGTAAAAATCATTGATGCGGACCTTTGTCCGCGTTACACGGCCAGAGTGATCAAAAACGTCACAATCGGTACATCGCCTGTCTGGCTAAAGACAAGGCTCGAAGCGGTCGGATTGCGGGCCATCAATAATGTTGTTGATGTCACTAATTTTGTCATGTTGGAAATGGGACAGCCCCTGCATGCTTTTGATTTTCGCTTCCTGGAAAAAGGAAAGATTGTTGTCCGCAAATCCAAAAAAAATGAAGAATTTATTTCACTCGATGGAAAGAGCCGTAAGCTTTCCGCGGACACTTTGCTGATATGTGATGGTTTAAAGCCTGTCGCCATTGGCGGTATCATTGGCGGCCAAAATTCTGAAGTAAAGGAAGATACGCAGGTTATTTTGCTGGAAAGCGCCTATTTTAATCCCGCTTCCATTCGCCGTTCGGCGCGTAGATTGTCAATATCTACCGATGCGTCTTTTCGCTTTGAAAGGGGCATTGATCCGGAGGGAACGGTAAGAGCACTCAACCGCGCGGCGCAACTAATTGCTGATCTTTCCGGCGGAATTATCTGTAAAAAATACATCGATGAATATCCACGAAAAGTTCCTGCTATTAAAAATATTACCTTGCGTATTAACCGAATCCGGGAAGTAATCGGTACGTCGATCGGATCAAAAGACGTTGTTCGAATATTACGCAGCATCGGCATGCTTGTAAAACAAGTTGATAAGGGAAAGTATATTGTTAAACCTCCAACATTTAGAATCGATATAACCAGAGAAATTGACCTGATTGAAGAAGTCATCAGGCTTTACGGTTATGATAGTGTGCCGACAACCATGCCTAATGCCGCGTTTACGGAAATGACTGTTATCCCGCGCTTGGATCTGGAAGAAAGAATCAGACAATTACTTAACGGCAATGGATATTCCGAAGTAGTCAATTATAGTTTCGGCAATCCCGCGTTTGCTGACCATCTTTTCCTATCGGAAAATGATGAAAGGCGGAGTTTGGTGCGGATAAAAAATCCGCTGACGGAAGATCAATCCGTTATGCGAACGACGATGATCTATGGTCTGCTTCAGACGTGGAAAAATAACGTCAATAACGGTTCTGATGATTTAAAGTTGTTTGAAGTAGGCAAAATATTTCTTCAGCGCAAAAAAAGCGAGCTTCCTTGTGAAAAAACCATACTGGCAGGACTTTTAGCGGGCAATATTAGCGATAATTTATGGGGTTCTAAAAAAAGTGTAGATTTCTTTGACTTGAAAGGCTGCCTCGAAAACATATTTTTCGATTTAAAATTAAAAAATTACCAATACCGTTCGGCAAATACTGAGCCATTTTTACATCCCGGTAAAGCTTGCGCTGTCTATCTAGATGACTTGCATATGGGTTATTTAGGCTGTGTACATCCGAAAATTCTGGAAAAGATGGATATAAAAAATAATGCTTATGTATTTGAAATTAATCTGGATATTTTAGTTAAACGCTTCGGGCAAAGCGTATTATGCAAGGAAATATCAAAATTCCCGACAGTCACACGTGATGCTGCTTTTGTTATTTCCTCGGCACTGGAAGCTGGTCAGATGCTGAATGTTGTTTGGAATCAACATGAAGATTTGCTTGAAAATGTGGTAATTTTTGATATATATCAAGGTAAAGAAATACCGGAAGGAAAGAAAAGTATTGGTTTGAGGTTTTCTTATCGTGCAATTGATCGTACGCTTACTGATACCGAAATAAATAGCGTCCACGATAGGATTATACGGAGCATCGTTAAAGTAACGAATGCAAAGATAAGAGGCGAGCAGTAAGACGAAGTAAAAAAACGGAGGGAAAAAAATGACGAAAATCGATATTATCCAAAATGTTTACGAAAAGCTGGGTTTTTCTAAGAAAGATTCGACGGATATTGTTGAGTCTGTGTTTGACCTTATTAAAGATAAACTCGCGCAAGGTGAAAAAGTGAAGATTTCGGGATTTGGTAACTTCGTAGTAAAAGAAAAAAGGTCTCGCCGCGGCCGCAATCCGCAAACCGGCCAAGAAATCTCCATTACTGCGCGGAGAGTGTTGACCTTTAAATCATCTCAGGTATTGCGTAAAGCTCTAAATTAATAATAAATAGAATTATCTGCCTGCACATACATCTTTAAATACATTAAAAGCCAATTTTTGGCGTAATTTAAAGTTAAGGTATTGTATTTTTTATTACTTCTCTGATGTGCAGGGGAATTTGTGGCCGTAAGGATTCTCTGGAATTGTATGGAGACAATAATTCCCGACAAGGCTTATTTTCGTATTGGTGAAGTAAGTAAAATCCTCAATGTAGAACCGTACGTTATCAGGTATTGGGAAACTGAATTTAGAACGGTGAAGCCTGTGCGCACCCGTACTGCACAACGTTTATACAGAAAAAAAGATGTGCAGGAATTATTGACGATCAGAAATCTGCTATATGCGCAGCGTTTTACCATCGATGGTGCTAAAAAACAGCTTTTTAAAACACGGGGAAACTGTGAGCCGGAAAGTATTAACTTAGAGAAAGAAAAATTAGTTCGGATTAAACAAGAATTAGAGCAAATAAGAAAAATAATCAGCTAAAAAGCCGGCTGTTATCGCCGGCTTTTTAGTTTCTGAAAAGATTTCGAAAATTCACTGTTATAACCACAGTAGGATTTACAGTGTCGCTTATCCCTTTTTGCTAGATCTCTTGGAAGCTTTTAACGGATTGATTTTTTGTGTTACTTCTTTTACTTCCAGCTTTATATGCGTTGCACTTGGACATTTTCCGCTAAGCCACTTGCTTGCCGGATCCGGATAAACAACACAGTATTTGCCGGATTCATAATTAATTATTTTGCTGCAATCCTCACACTGCGCAATTGTTGCATGACAACTGCCCCCAAAATAACCGCAACCTTTTTTGCTCATGAAAGCGCAGTCGAGTTCCGCTTTAACAGTTTGACAAAGCATTTGAACGATCCTCCTATATGATAAATTATCCCTTTTTAAAGACGTTGCGGTAAAAACAAATGATAAATATTTTCCACGAACGCCATTGACCTTAAAATGGTGCAGTCCTTAGCAACAAAAAAAGCGCTTGTCAAGATAAAATCAATACTTAATCAGAAATCGAAAAAGGTGTGATTATTATGTTTTCGGCGAATATTTATAGAAAAATTGTTCTTTGATATAAAATGATTTACCATTTAACATTATTTGTCTTGCCTTCATACTGCTTATAGGCATCATCTCTTGGCGGAAATATTATAACTTTACCGTCTTCTTTCATCTGTATAGCTATGCTGCCGGTAATTAGAGAATACCAAACACCGATTCTATTATTTTTATCATCAAATATATAAAAGCCATGCATAGTTTGGGCGCAGCACTGTATTGCTTGTGTCCGCATATTTGTTATAAGTTCATTAAATATTTCCGGTGTCATTTCTATTCTTTTCCATAAGTCTGTATCCAGCGTATAGGCCTTATTCAACCCTAAAATTGATGTCGGGTAAACATCTGAACCGCTGATATAATAGTTTAAATTGGCGTTAATTCGAAACTTTTCAAAATCGCTAGTCGCATCGGTATCCGGTTTAATGCTGCCAAAGTTTTTGAACATGACAGTGCTGCAACCGGCAACTAACGAAACCGCGCCAAATATAATATAAAAAATGAATTTTCCATTTTTTTTCATTGATTTTCTCCCCTGATCGTTGTTAGCGGAACTATATTAACAATTCAGCTAGCTGCAAAGTATAATATCAAAAAGTATTTTATAGTTCAATCACGGGTATGAATCCCAAAGCAAGCTTCGGAAACTAATCCGCAAGCTCGCTACGGTATATTATATCCCAGCCTACACGGGATAAATCAACTAATAAATTTTAATTCACAGCATTCTTAAGATTTGAGTTTCACTACCCTCCGCTTCACGGGATCAAGTCAAATAACGTTTCAAACTTCTTTTCATTCGTTTTCAGCGAGTTTCATTGATTCGACCTGCAAACTTAAGGGTACTCTGTTACTGAAACTTGGGCCTGATTACAACTTAGCAATTTTCCTACACTTCGTTATGGAAATTGGAGTTTCACAAACGAGATAACCTTTAAATCGTAAAATCGAATTGTCGTTATAGAAATGACTTGAACGCAGAACAATTTGTTGCTAACATGCGCTCACTTTTAAACGGGATCACCAATGCGTGCAGTTATCCAGAGAGTCGACCGTGCTTGTGTCAAAATTAACCATCAAGAATTATCCTCGATAAACGAAGGGATTCTTGTATTATTAGGAGTGGAAAGAGGAGACACAGAGGCAGATGCTGATTATATTTTGGAAAAGACGATCAACTTACGCATCTTCGAAGATAACGAAGGGAAAATGAACCGTTCCTTGCTGGATATTGGCGGTGAAATGATGGTTGTTTCCCAGTTTACACTTTTAGGTGATTGTACCAAGGGACGAAGGCCTTCGTTCGTAAAAGCCGAAAAACCCGGCAAAGCTAATGATCTTTACGAATATTTTGTTCGGGAAGCCCAAAAGAAGGTTAAATATTTGGCAACCGGAAAATTCCAGGAGATAATGCAGGTTGAACTTGTTAATAACGGTCCGGTGACAAATTTGCTCGATAGCAGAAAGACTTTTTAAAAAAACATGGAAGAATGTGAGATTAAAATCGATAAAGAGGGCACGTGGTACTATCGCGGTGCGCATATGTTTCGGAAAGAAATACTATGCGTTTTTTTTGAAAATCTTAAAATTGATGAGTGCGGAAAATATTTAATTGAACTGGGTGAAGAACAGTGTTACCTTGATGTGGAAGATACGGCTTTTGTAGTTTCCGCCGTTTATAAAATACGACATCAGCAGAACAAAACTGATAATATTTATGTTCTTTTAACCGATGATTCCTTGGAGAAATTGGATTTGAGCAGTCTGCAAAT
>JBEKMF010000115.1:0-7212 GCA_050008655.1 Smithellaceae bacterium | reverse complement strand
AGGAAATTAAAAAGGCTGACTTTGTCATTCAGGAATCACTGCGCGTGGGAAAGCGCGTCATTGTGGTCTTCCCTAATTTTGCGCATATAAAAGCACGTTTAACTCTCTTCGCCCAGGGAAGGACTCCGATTAATGATGCCCTGCCCTACTACTGGTTTGAAACGCCTAACATCCGTTTCCTGACGATTTGCGATTTTATCGATTATTGCCGGAAGAAAGATATTAAAATCGAGCAGAAATATTATTTGGGTAAGTCTGGATTAATCCATATTCTGCCCAATTTATTTGCGCAAAATGCGCTCTTTGTCATCACCCGTCACTGAGAAACATTAAGGAATAGAGATTACATGAAAAAGAAAATTCTAGCATCGGCTAAGCTACCTGTCCTGGGACCTTACTCATCGGCAGTAGAGGCGGGTAGCTTTATTTTCTTATCAGGCCAACTGCCGCTTGATCCGTCAACCGGCGAAGTCGTTATGGATATAAAAGCGGCTACAAGACAAACGCTTACAAATATACAGACCGTCCTTGAAGAAAATGGACTCTCACTGAAAAACATTGTCAAGACAACCATTTTTTTAAAGAATATGGCAGATTTTGCGGCCGTCAACGAAATCTACGCTGGGTTTTTTCCCGAGAGTCCTCCAGCCCGCTCGACTGTTGGGGTTTCGGCGCTGCCGAAAAATGCGCCGCTGGAAATTGAAGCCATTGCCCTAAGGAACTAAGTATCATGGGTAAAATTCTATCAGTCAACATCAGTAAAAAAAAAGGCGAAAAAAAACATAATGTCGGTGAATGTTGTGCTTTGATGAATTTGGGGCTCGCCGATGATGCGCATAGCGGAACGGAATTACGTCAAATAAGCCTATTGGCGGCAGAAAGCATCGAAAAAATCCGGAAAAAGGGATTAAATGTCAGCTACGGTGATTTTGCCGATAATCTCACAATAGAAGGCGTCGAGCTCTATACCCTGCCGCTCGGCACAAAAATGAAAGTTGGTAAGGATGTGCTGCTGGAAGTTACACAAATCGGTAAAACCTGCGTCAAACCATGCGCTATTTTTTATGCCGTGGGCGATTGCGTCATGCCGAAAGAAGGCATCTTTGCCCGCGTGCTCACTCCCGGAAATATCAAGACCGGCGATGACATAACAATCTGTCCTGATATTTAGACTATCTGGCCATTCATGAATGGGCCAAGAGCGGCTACAGAAACAACAGGCATCGAATGAAGATTTCCGGCAAGATTGCCTGCCCCCGGTGGTTTGGCCGGGATGAGTTTCATGCCGCCCATCGTTCCAATTTACTGCGCAAGGACCATTGTTACTACAGCCAATACGGCTAGTCGGAACCGCCGGACTTACCCTACTTGTAGAAATAAGACACGGGCTAATCCTGATTAATCATCTTCATTACTCATACATAAAACCGGTTTGATGGTCTTACCGTTTCGGGAATCTTTCATCGCTCGATTGATATCCTTGAAATCGTAAAACTTCACGAGACGATCAAAAGGAAATTTGCCCGACTGGTATAATTTAATCAGTTTAGGAATAAATAATTGCGGCACCGAATCACCCTCGACGACTGCCACGGCCTTTTTTCCTGTGGGTACAAAATCGGGAACGCCGTCGCCGGTGAAGAAGGCCGCTGTGCCCCGTTTTTTTATCACCTCAATTGCCAGTTGTAACAGTTGAGGGTTCCCGGTAATCTCCAGAACATAATCAACGCCACCCGCAATAATACTGTTAATACTTGACGCGACATCAGCACAACGACTGTCAATCACATGAGTTGCGCCTAGTTCGGAAGCAAGTTTAAGGCGAGAAGGCAGAATATCCACTCCGATAATCGGATGGGCGTGAACAATGCGAGCCGCCATGACGGCCGCCAAGCCCACCGCCCCCGTGCCAAAAATGGCAATGCTTTCAGCCTTCTGAACATGAAGCATGTTCATCACGGTACCTGCTCCGGTTTGAATACCACAGCCCAGCGGCGCTAGAATTTTCAGCGGCAGTTTTTTAGAAACTTTGACCATGTTGCGTTCAGTTGCCAGAATGTAGGAAGAAAATGAGGACTGCCCGAAGAAATGACCGAGCACACCACTGGGCTCAAGAGCATTGCTGCCATCCCGACGTTGGAAGCCGAAATTCAGTTCATAAAAGCGGCGACATTTTGTCGGACGCCCGTTTTTACACTCTCGGCAAGTGCCGCAAGATTGGTAGGACAAAACGACGTGATCGCCGGGCCGGACAGCCTTTACTTTTTTACCCGTCAGCTCCACAATACCAGCGCCTTCATGCCCCAAGACCTGCGGGCCGTCAGCTTCCTCCCAGTGATGAACCATACTGATATCCGTATGGCAGACTCCGGAAGCGATCGTTCTTATGAGTACCTCCGTATCCTGCGGGCCTTCCATACTCAACGTTTCGATTTTGAGTGGACCGTCTTTTTTACGCAAAACAGCGGCCCGAATCTTTCTGACCGTCAAGTTTTTTGAGCGAGCCATTGCCCACCTCCTTGCCTGACAAGAAAAATAATCTTCTTTAATTGACCAATGCTGCCGTCCCCAATAGCTTTGGGGACAATATTTAATAATTTATAAAATTGTTTATTGCAATACTCAAAGATAAATAGCATCTTGTCAGGTGTATCCCTATATTGATCTTCACTAAGGAATAATTATACAGACTCTCTGGCAATCTATTTCACATAGTCAACATGCCAATAGAATATTTCTTTCAATTTGAACTTTAACAATGTATAATGATTACATTAGTAACGACTCGTCTCTGATTATGCTGATGGAAATATTTTCTTTGTAAAGCTCAAGGGAGGTTAATGGACTATGGTGGTTAAACCTAAATCATCTGTTAGATCTAAAGCGGCCTCTAAACCCCAACCGGCTGTTAAAAAGAAAGCGAAAGCCGAGCCAAACAAAAAATTAAATTCCCCACAAAACGATTTTGCTAATCTGGCCAAAGAAATAATATCTAATGTTTCTGTCGGCATCTATATAATTCAAAGCGGAAAATTTGTTTACGTAAGCCCTCTTTTTCAGCGGATCAGCGGCTATTCACATAGCGATTTATTAGGCACAAATCCCCTTGATCATGTTCATCCCGAGGATAGAGAAACGGTCAGGCAAAAAGCCATTAAAAGCCTGCAGGGAAAGGGGAAAGGCGACAGCTATGAATACAGGTTCATCAGAAAAAACGGAAATATAATGTTGGTTTTGGAGATGGTCAGTTCCATCACTCATAAAGGGAAGCGCGCCGCGTTGGGAAGTTTTATGGATATTACCGAACACAAGCGTATGGAGACTGATCTGCGCCGGAGCGAAGAAAAGTACCGGACTATTCTGGAAAATATCGAAGATGGCTACGTAGAGCTCGATCTCAAAGGCAACTTTATCTTCTTCAATGAAGCCCTTTGCAGAATCCAGGGTTATCCCCGAAATGAATTAATAAAACTAAACTATTGTGATTTAATGGATGAAGAAAATGCGAAGAAGATATTTGCCAGATACAACAAGGTATACACCACAGGTGAATCCGAAAAAGAAGTTCCCTATGAAATTATTACCAAGAGCGGAGATAAAAAATATTTAGAAACTTCGATAACTCCCATGAAAGACGCCTCCGGCCGGATATTTGCGTTTCGGGGCGTTGTGCGGGACAGAACCGAACGCAAACGAGCGGAAGAAGCACTGCAAAAAAGCGAGGAGAAATACCGCAACATTTTGGAGAACATGCACGAAGCCTATTATGAGATTGATCTTGCCGGTAAATTTACCTTCGTCAATGATATGGTCTGCAAACATCTCGGCTATACCCGGAAAGAATTGATCGGAATGAACAACCGGCAGGTTCAAGATGAAACAACCGCCAAAAAATTATATCAGATCTTCATCGATGTTTACAAAACAGGGAAACCGGTCGAGGCAATAGAGGCTGAATATATCAGAAAAGACGGGACTAATGGGTCTTACGAACTGTCGGTATCTCTTATCAGGGATGTATCAGGCAAACCGAGCGGATTTCGGGGTATTTCTCGGGATGCCACCGAACGCAAACTGTTGGAAGGAAAGATAAGACAGTCTGAAGAAAGATATCGAACCATTATCGAGCAGATGGAGGACGGTTATTTCGAGACTGATCTTCGCGGTAAGTTCACCTTTGTTAATGATGCAGAGTGCAGAAATCTCGGATATACGCGTGAGGAATTATTCGAATTGAAGCGCGCCCAATTTGCCGAGGGAAAAAACCATAAAGCATTGATTGATCTCTTTATTGAAGTCTATAAAACAGGAATACCTGTTAAAGCCTATGACCTGGAACTTACCAAAAAAGACGGGACTAAATCCTATGATGAAATATCCATATCTCTTATCAGAAATTCTCAGGGTGAACCTACCGGTTTTCGTGGTATTGCCCGCAACATCACCGAACGCAAGTTATTGGAAGAGAAGATCAGGCAGTCCGAAGAGAGATACCGAACCATTATCGAAGAGATGGAGGAATGGTATTTTGAAACAGACCTAACCGGTAACATAACTTTTTTTAACGATATCTTCTCCAATGTCCTGGGATATTCCCAAAAAGAGCTAACCGGCCTGAATTTTCGAGACTTCATCAAAAAGGAAGATTTAGATTCGGTCTACAGGTTGTTCAATCAGGTTTTTAAAACAGGCAAGTCGACCAAAAATTTCCCTTATGAATTTGTCCGGCCGGACGGCACTGTCACCTCTGCCGAGTTTTCTATTTTCCCCAAACGGGACCAAGACGCCAAGATAGTCGGTTTTCGCGGAGTGGGACATGACATCACTGAACGCAAACGCGCCGAAGAAAAGATTCAATATCTGGCCACACACGACGCGCTGACAGGGTTGCCCAACCGCTTAATGTTCAATCAACTGCTGAATCACGCTATTCAGGCGGCGCGTCGTTATACGCGTCAGTTTGCCGTCTTATTCATTGATCTGGACCGTTTCAAGATTATCAACGACACTCTGGGCCATGACGCGGGCGATCAATTACTACAAGAAATTGCCGCGCGCCTGAAGCAAACTCTGCGGGCAGTCGATATTGTCGCCCGTCTGGGAGGAGACGAGTTTGTAATATTGATTGAGGAATTAACAGATTTGAGTCAACTCGAAACGGTGTCCCACAGAATACTTTCCGCCGTTATTAAACCTATGACTCTTATAGGCGAGGAATGTCGCATAACGGCAAGTATCGGGATCAGCATATTCCCGAAGGATGCCGACGACGAACAATCGCTGATGAAAAATGCCGACATAGCCATGTATTTCGCCAAGGAAGAAGGCAAGAATAATTTTCAGTTCTACTCTATGGATATTCAATCAAAATCGTTAGAACGTCTATCGATCGAAACACACCTGCGCTATGCCCTGGAGAGAAATGAACTGTCTTTGCACTACCAGGCTAAAGTGGACTTCAAAACGAACGTGATAACCGGTGTGGAGGCTCTGCTGCGCTGGCAGAACCCATCCCTGGGCTCAGTGTCTCCCATGCAATTCATTCCGGTGGCCGAAGAAACAGGATTAATAGTATCGATCGGTAAGTGGGTGATGAAGATGGCCTGTGAACAAAATGTTGCCTGGCAAAAGCAGGGTCTTCCCGTTGTCTGCATGGCGGTAAATTTGTCGCTACGGCAACTCACGGATGAAAATCTTATAGATGATATCAGAACAGCGCTGAATGATTCCGGCATGGCGCCAAAACTTTTGGAACTGGAAATTACCGAAGGCATGGTGATGCATAACCCCTCACGCATGATCGCTGTGTTAGCTAAAATCAAGAGCTTGGGTGTGCGGCTGGCTATCGACGATTTCGGCACCGGTTACTCGTCTCTCGCCCAGATTAAGCATTTCCCTATCGATACGCTGAAGGTGGACCGATCCTTCATCCGTAACATCCCGCAAGATGCCGAGGACAAAGCGATCACCGAGGCAATTATTGCCATGGGCAAAACTCTCAGTCTTACCGTCGTGGCCGAAGGTGTGGAAACGTTAGAACAGATGAATTTTTTAAAGGACCACTCCTGTGACGAGATGCAGGGTTATTACTTCAGTAAACCTATTGTGCCCGAACAGTTTGCCGATTTGCTGCGCAAGCATGTCCCCATTCCATAAAAATGAATCTGAATACTACAGCCGACACTTATACGGTGTTTTTGCTTTTGATTGTTGATTGTGATAACGGGATTCAATTTTAACCGCTGAAGCGAAAGCGGTTATATTCGCCGGCATAAAGATACATTATTTAAAGCCTTTTTTTACCGCTTGGGCTTTAAATTTCTTCTCGCCGAAAATCAAATCTTGTTTTTCGATAAATACTTCCGTATCCGGCGGCACAGAATGAGTAATCCAAACGTTGCCCCCGATAACCGAACGATCACCGATAACCGTCTCGCCGCCGAGAATGGTAGCGTTGGCATAAATGATGACATCATTTCCAATTGACGGATGGCGCTTTTTATTTCTCAAACGCTGACAATCTTCCTTGGAGAGAGACAAGGCCCCCAGCGTTACTCCCTGATAGATGCGCACCCTCTTGCCTATCGAAGATGTTTCGCCGATAACTACTCCGGTTCCGTGGTCGATGAAAAAACTCTCTCCGATTTCAGCTCCCGGATGGATATCTATTCCGGTGCGGCTGTGAGCATATTCGGTCATGATGCGCGGGATCAAAGGAACTTTACTGCTCTGAAGTTTATGGGCGATACGGTAAACCGTGATTGCCCAAAGTCCCGGATAGCTGAATATTACTTCATCATAGCCTTTCGCTGCCGGATCTCCGTCATAGGCCGCGCGGATGTCTTTAGCTAAAAGCTCCCTTAATTCAGGCAGGCCATTCAAAAAGTCAATCGTTATCTGATGCCCCAAATCCTCACAATTTACGCAAGGTTTGTTTTGACGAATACAGTCATGCCGTATAGCCAGAATGATTTGTTCCGACAGCATCTCATAAAGAGAGGTAATTTGCTGACCGAGGTAATATTCCAGGTTATTTTGATCCAGTCTGACTTTGACAAAATAGCCGGGATAAAGAACAAGCGCCAGGCGGCGCAAAATATCGATCGCCGTTTCCCGATACGGTATCGGTTCCGCGCTCACATGATCGAAACATCCTTCCTTATTACAGGATGATACCAGTTCATTGACGATATCCGGAATTTTCGTCCTGAA
>JBEKMF010000114.1:0-7248 GCA_050008655.1 Smithellaceae bacterium | reverse complement strand
AGCTCATCCTGACATCGGCGCACCGCACGCCCGAGAGGACGACAAAGTTTGCCCAAGCGGCTGCCCAGCGAGGCGTCAAAGTCATCATCGTCGGAGCAGGTGCTGCAGCTCATCTGGCCGGTGTAATTGCCGCACAAACATCTTTGCCGGTTATCGGCATTCCTATTGACGCAACCTCTTTGCACGGTCTCGACGCTCTTCTTTCCACCATACAAATGCCCGGCGGCGTACCTGTAGCTTGTATGGCCATCGGCAAAGCCGGAGCCAAGAACGCCGCTTTGTTTGCTATCCGTATCCTCGCTCTTACCGACAAATCAATTGATTCTAAACTGTCAGCTCATATTCAGAAAATGGCGTTGGAAGTGGAAAAAAAGCAGGAAAACCTTTCATGCCGGAAATCCTGAAAGTCAATGACCAAATCTCTGAAGAAATAGTGCTGACTAAAGCTGCGGAAATTGTTGCAGGCGGCGGCGTTATTGCGTATCCGACCGAAACTTTTTATGGACTGGGCGTCGATGCTACCAATGAAAAAGCAATCCAAAAAATTTTTGCCGTCAAAGGCAGGAATTTTAGAAACCCCATTTCACTGATTATCGGTCAAACAGATGATATTTACTCTCTTGTCCAAGATGTACCTCAAGCAGTAAAAAAACTGATGGCTACGTTCTGGCCGGGCGCACTGACTATTATTTTTAAGGCTTCCGACGGAGTACTGCCGGTTTTAACAGCGGGTACGGGCAAAATTGGAGTGCGTGTTTCTGGTAGCAATGCCGCTCAGGCAATCGCGCAAAAGTTGGGACATCCTCTTACCGCCACCAGCGCTAATTTATCCGGCAAACCCGAATGCTCGCGAGCTTCCGAAGTTGCCCAACAAATCGGAAACAAGATTGACGCTATTGTCGATTTTGGTCCCACAACCGGCGATAAAGTTTCCACCATAATCGATGTTACCTGTGATCCTCCGGTGATCTTGCGAGAGGGAGCAATAAGCAGACAAGCAATCGAAAAAAATTTAGGGATATAGAAGGTTTTTAACGGCGATTAAGGCCAGATCAATTAACTGACTTGTTTTTTAAAGAAGCCGTTCCGCACCAATCGTAGTTACCGTGGTTTTAATGACACCAGGAGGTTCATGGGCAAAAACGATCATGAAAGGAATTTGTCCGTTAGGCACAATTTTGTCATTGGAATTATTATTGCCTTCCGGCCTCGAAAGCCTTCTTAAAATCTCTTCTTCAGGCAAATTCATTAGTTCATCATCGGTCAGAACATTTCCGGCATAACTTGTGCGTTCACCTAAAACCACGGCAAAGTCATCAACAATCGCCCCTTTAATGATTATCCTGGAAACAGGATAATCGGCCTGATTTACTGCCGTACCTTCCATAACCCGAATTTGTCCCAGAACATAATTATTCATCATTCGTTGCCGAATGTCTTGTAACTTAACTTGTCCGATAACAACTTCCGGCCGCGCCGGTTCCTGTTCACCAATATACTTATTGGCAATTTTGATGAAACGGTCGCCCAGTTGTGGGAAAATAAAGAAATAAATTACAACAGGGATGACTACAATCACTAAAACAGCCCACACAACAACCTTCCATGTTTTCCGTGAACGTTTTCTGGATAACGGCTTCTTTTGCTCAAAATCTTCGGCTTTTTCCCTTAAATCACGAAACGCCGCGCTTCTTTCTGCGCTCATAAAATTTTCTTTACCGCTGTTTTCCCTGCCTGTTTTTTCTATCTCCAAGTTTACTTTATCGTTCACTGTCTTTTTTACTTCCATTACATTATCGAGAAAACGAACGACGTCTTCATCCCGGTCGGAGACCGGAGGGACTTCCTTAGTCAAATCGATGCTTTTTTTTACCGGCATGGGTTCTTTCGAAAAAACAGACTCAGGGACTAATGGTTTTTCTATTTCCTGCTTTATAATGAGCGGATTATCCTGAAAGAAAACGTGCTGGCAACGACTGCAGCGCATCCACATGCCATCGCCTTGCATCATAGCATCATCAAAATAAAATTTTGTCCGACATTGCTTGCACTGAATGATCATTCGCTATCCTTTTTTTACGGCTTAATAACATAAATCTCGGGCAAAAAGCGGTACCGCTCGGAAAAGTCTAATCCATAACCAACTAAAAATCCATCATCGATTGTAAAGCCTACATAATCAGCTTCAAAGGATACTTTTCTCTTTTTGCGTTTATCCAACAGAGCACATACCTTAAGTGAATGGGGATTTCTTTCCTTAAGCCATTCGACCAGATATTTTAAGGTCAAACCTGTGTCAATTATGTCTTCTACAATCAGTATATCTCTACCGCTAATGGAAGTTTCTATATCCTTTGTCATTACTGTTTTGCCTGAGCTTTCTGAACCTGAGCCATAACTAACCACGCGGACGAAATCGATTCTGCAGGGAATGCTCAGGGCCCGGACTAAATCAGACATAAAAATGAACGCCCCTTTAAGAATGCCGATGACGATCAACTCACGGCCGGTGTAATCACCGGATATCTGATCAGCTAACTCTTTTACGCGCTTTTGAATCACCTTATAAGGAAAAAGTATTTCCTTGGACATCTCGTTCATTATGACGTTTCTCTTTTAATTATTTCAGGCCGTACATTACCCAATATGAGTATTATCTGTCAATAAAAATCAAAAAGCGCTTTGATAAGTGGAAATAAAATTTTCAATATTTGATGAAACCAGTTTTTCCGCCAATTCAATTTCCTGAGCATTTTTAAAGGCTGAAGACAAACTCACGAATATTGTATCAAATTTTGATATTCCCTTACCTAACCTTGCATAATCAATATAACTAATCATGTATTGCGATCCATCAAAGTAATATTTGCCCAGCCTGTTTACTTCCGGAGAACGAAACGGCCAGGTGATTTTCCAATCAAAATATTGACGGGTAATACTTTTTAGCGTCGCGTTATCAAATACTTCCGGTTTAAGTTCCCCGCCAATCTTATCGGCGAGTATTCGAAAATATGTTTTTACCAGGTCTATGTCTGTCAGACAAAGGCCGTAAAGATACCAATCATCAATTATTTTTATCAACATTTGAGCTTGAGACGTGGAGATAAAATGATGGCTGGGACAAAGATGCCCGGCACAAAGTTCTTGACCATAAAACGAAACGGTGCGCAAATCAATGCCGGAGTTTTGCGCCGGATGCAAGAGACAGCCTACCTTCCTTTCCTCGCTATCCAGAAAACCAAGATATTCGCAGCAATAAATTACCTCATATCTCTTTTTAAAATCTTCGTTGTTTAACGTTTCGCCGGCATAGTATTCGATATCGCCCGGTCTTTTCACGAGTTTACGGAAACGCTGTGTACGTATACGCAATCTTTCTTTAAGAGAAGAACGGGAGCTATCCACATAATTATACAAACCGCAACAGGCACCGCATGATTTCTTATCATCAGGCTGACAAAGGATGACTAAATCATTATCCGCTTTCAATTAAACACCCTATATTTTTCGGACAAATAATGGCCTGAAAATAGCTAAATACCTTATACTACTTCGCTATTTAACATCTCACTCAAAGACAATAGTTTTTGATCCATAAACAAGTATTTTGTTTTCCAGGTGCAATCGCAAAGCCCGCGCCAGTACAATTCTCTCCAAATCCCTGCTCTTCATTTGAATATCGGCTATCGTATCACGGTGGCTTATTTTGATCACATCCTGAGCAATAATCGGCCCTTCATCCAGATTTTCCGTCGCGTAATGCCCTGTCGCGCCGATAATTTTCACGCCGCGATCATAAGCCTGCTGATAAGCATTACCTCCGGTAAAAGCCGGCAAAAAAGAATGGTGGATATTAATTATCTTATGGGGATAATATCCAATAAATTTCCCGGAAAGAATCTGCATGTAGCGCGCCAGAACTATCAAATCAATTTTCCAATCCTTCAATAACTCCAATTCCTGTTCTTCTTGTTGTTTCTTATTTTTTGCCGTAATCGGAAAATGATAAAACTTCAGCCCAAATTGTTCGACCGACTCACGAGCATCCGGATGGTTACTGATAACAACCTGTATTTTAGCGGCCATTTCTCCCATTCGTTGACGCAGAATTAAATCGTTAAGGCAATGGAGATGACGGGAAACAAATACGGCAATGCGCGGCACATAATCGGTGAAATGCAAATTCCATTTCATGTGCAATTGTTTCGCTAGTTGCGCAAAAGCCGCCGGAATTTCTTCCCGGCTAAGCTTAAAACCGTCCAGTTCCCATTCGATCCTCATAAAGAAAAGTTTTCCTCTTTTAGAGGTATGCTGATCGGCATGGACGATATTTCCGTGGTGATTAAAAATAAAATTGGAAATCTTGGCAACAAGCCCTTTACTATCGGGACAGGATAAAAGTAAAATGGCATTGACATCATTCATACGGCGGCTTCATTTTCATTAATTTTGAAACTTGCAGTTGTCCATTAAATATAGAAGGATTGGCATTGCAGGTCAAGAGTAAAAATGGTAAGGACAGCACCCCTGTATGGAATCATGCTCGGAATATAAAACAAATGAAATTAATTGAAGAAATAAACCTCCCTAACGGCCTGAAGTTGAATATCTTTGATTTATCGCGTCCCATAGCTGCCGACACGGTTAAGGTGGAAATTTCTGTTCAGTCCAAAATAGATTTAAAAGAATCTTATTTTCCCAACTCACTAGATTATCATCAGGTAAAAAGAATCTTTGGCGATAATTTTTACTACGAATATAAAATGGAAAGATCTTTTGTGGCTAAAGAAAATCAAGAGGCTATCCGCAAGGAATTGCTCTGTACGTTCAAAGACAATTCTTTGCATTATCTTTCTTCCGTAAATTTTCCACAAAAGTTTGCCCTGACTACTCTCAAGAATATCAAAAACAACCCTTACAAATATAAGCGTAAACCGGAAACTAAAGCATGACTGATCATAAATTCGACGGGCTTTTACTTAACGTCGAGAAGCCCAGCCGTTACATAGGCAACGAAGTAAATGCCGTCCACAAAGACAAAAAAGAAGTGAGCTTCCTTCTTGCCTTTCCGGATACATATGAAGTAGGCATGTCGCATCTTGGTTTGCAGATTTTATATTCCGTTTTGAACGAAATTCCGTATGCGCAGGCGGAAAGATGTTTCGCGCCCTGGCCGGATAGGGAAAGTCAACTGCGCTTACGAAAATTACCGCTGACATCTCTGGAATCACAAACACCCATAATAAATTTTGACATTGTCGGTTTCTCCCTTCAGTATGAACTATCCTACACCAATGTGCTGAACATGCTGGATTTGGGTGGGATACCGCTTGCTCGTGTCCAACGCAAAGATAACCATCCCCTGATAATTGCCGGAGGCCCTTGTTGTTTTAATCCTGTACCTCTGGCCAGCTTTATCGATGCCTTTGTCATCGGTGAAGGAGAAGAAATTGTCTCAGAAATTGCAGCGGCAATTCGCACGGGAAAAAAGAAAAAAATCCCCCGGCATAATTTGGTCGAGCAACTGGCACAAATTTCCGGCATTTATGTTCCTGCCGTTCATGGGAAAAATAAACTCATCAAAAAAAGAATCGTTGCCGACCTTAATTTATGGCCGCATCCCCTAAATCCTGTTGTTCCGCTTATGCAAACGATTCACGACCGCATCATTTTGGAAATAGCGCGCGGCTGCATGCGGGGATGCAGATTCTGCCAGGCGGGAATGATTTGGCGACCTTACCGGGAAAGAAACGCCTCTTTGCTCGTACAGATGGCCGAAAAATTATTAGCGGTAACCGGTCATGACGAAATATCTCTTTTATCCTTAAGTTCAGGGGACTATAGCTGCCTTGAATTTTTAATAAAAACCCTGATGAAACAGCATTATTCCCAAAGAGTAGCTTTGGCTCTGCCCTCGTTGCGCGTAGAATCGCTGACCGGAATATTAATTGAAGAAATCAAGAAAATCCGTAAAACCAGTTTCACGCTGGCACCGGAAGCCGGAACAGATAAAATGCGCCGGATAATAAATAAAGGCAACACCGCCCACGATTTGATTTCTATAGTCGATAAAATATTCGCCGCCGGCTGGAAATCGATCAAGCTCTATTTCATGCTGGGTCTTCCTTATGAAACGCAGGAAGATTTGGAAGGAATTATAGAGTTGAGCCATCAGGTTCTGAAGGCGGCAAAAAAACGTGGGCAGGTTACCATTAGCCTTTCCACTTTTGTACCTAAACCACATACGCCTTTTCAATGGCAAAAACAAATTTCTTTGGAAGAAACTTATATCAAGCAGGACTTCTTTCGCCGACGGGTAAAAAACCGCAATCTCAGCTTGAAATGGCATGATGCAAAAATGAGCTTACTGGAAGGAATGTTTTCACGCGGCGATGAAAGATTGGGAGAGCTTTTGGAAAAAGCCTTTATTAAAGGATGCCGTTTCGATGGTTGGACCGAGCTTTTACGCTTTGACATTTGGCAGGAAGCAATGGATGAACTGGGTATTAATCCTGAAGACTACCTGCGCGAACGCGAGATAAACGAAAATCTCCCGTGGGATAACATTGACTGCGGCGTGAGCCGACAATTTCTGTTGCAGGAAAGAAAAAAATCGGCGCAAGAGTCGGCAACTGAAGATTGCCGGTTTGCCGATTGTCAAAACTGCGGGATTTGTGATTTTTCGACAACAAAAAATATCTTTGCCAAGGCAGAGGGAATTCAAGAAATTATCCCATCACCGCGAAAAGTCACCTCTGCCGCAAATGAGAAAATTTACCGTTTTATCTTTAACAAACTGGGAAGAGCACGGTTTTTATCTCATCGTGAACTTTCCACGGCCTTGATTCGTTCCTTGCGCCGCAGCAGTCTTGCTCTTGTTTATTCTTCCGGCTATCATCCGCATCCTAAAATATCTTTTGCCACAGCTACCCCAGTAGGAATGGAAAGCAGGGAGGAATACATGGATATAACCGCGATGGAATATCCGGCCGATTTGAATTTATTAAAAAATGAAATTAATTCAGCCCTGCCCCGGGGCATTGAAGTCATCGAAATAAAGCTGCTTTCTGCCGGCGCAAAAGCGCTAGCCCAAGCGCTATACGGATTTATCTACGAACTATATTTACCGGCAGACATTGACGAGGGCCGGCTTAATATAATTAAAGAAAACATAAAAGAATTTCTGGCATCAGCATCATTTAAAATTCAAAGGATATCCAAGGGAAAAACCGTAATTAAAGACATCCG
>JBEKMF010000113.1:0-7269 GCA_050008655.1 Smithellaceae bacterium | reverse complement strand
GACATTACCGAACGCAAGAGAGCTGAAGATTCTTTAAAGGAAAGCCGGGAAGAACTGCTCAAGAAGAATCAGGAGCTAGAGGAAAGCAGGAAGAATATACAGATTACCTTGGAAAGACTGGGGGCGGCGTATGAAGAACTAAAAACCACCCAGGCGAAGATTCTTCAACAGGAAAAAATGGCTTCCATCGGACAACTGGCCGCCGGAGTTGCCCATGAAATCAATAATCCCATGGCCTTTATAGCCAGCAACCTGGGGACACTCGATAAATACATTCGCCGGTTGAAAGATTTTATCCAGGCGCAGTCGGAAGCAATCAAATCCTTTAAGGCCACCGATGCCATCAAGCAGCTGGATAAAAAGCGCAAGGAATTGAAACTGGATTATACCGTTAATGATATAGACCTATTAGTTAAGGAATCCATTGACGGTTCGGAAAGAGTGCAAAAGATTGTTCGGGAACTTAATCGTTTCTCCAGAGTGGATGATGCGGAGTATAAAGAGGCTAATATCAATGAATGCATGGAAAGCAGCATTAATATTGTGGGGAATGAATTAAAACAAAAAGCCACTCTCCATGAAGATTACGGCAATATACCTTCGACCAAATGTTATCCCCAGAAGCTCAATCAGGTTTTTATAAATCTTTTGATTAATGCGATTCAAGCTATTGAGAAAAAAGGAAAGATAAAAATCAAAACATGGGAAAAAGACGGCTCGATTTGGGTTACTATATCCGATACGGGTTGTGGAATACCGCGGGAGAATCAAAGCAGGATATTTGAGCCTTTTTTCACGACCAAGGAAGCGGGTAAGGGGACAGGTTTGGGGCTAAGTATTTGCTATGAAATTATGCAGAGACATAAAGGAGAAATTTTCTTTGAAAGCAAAGAAAGAAAGGGGACGACATTTACTATAAAAATACCGATTGTATAGTGAAGACTATCAAGGGAATTAAAATAAATATAATTCTTTCAATCGTTGATCTTCACTTTTTTTTGAGCCCACAGATTCTATTGAGTAGCAGGTGTAGGCAAGAGACAGGTCGGTCATTTAAACTGAAAGAGGTGGTATTATGAAACAGTTGAGAATATTCTTCCTTATTTTATGTTTTGTCATGACCTCGTATTTTTTAATCTTCTCTTTTTCTGACATCTCTATCGCGGAACAAACACGTATACAAAATTGCGTTACTTGTTGCGCCAGCAAAGAACAAGCCTGTTTTAATATAAATACAGATAGGAGACTATGTGACGTAGAATTTCAGAACTGCGTTGCCACTTGCAATTCAGAAGGCAGTTCTCCTTCATCATGGGATGATTGTTGGTCGCAGTCCGGAAATGATCAAATATAAATTAATTGCGTGGACATTGAAATTAAACACTTTGAACGGTAATCTCCAATTTTGCCGGATCGAACAAATTATGATTTTGTAGGTGAAAGAGAGGTTGCCGGCTATCAGGCTTTGATTTCATCCGTTTTTCTGAAAATACACAGCAACCGGATAAACCAAAAATAATGTCATGATGGGATTATTATATATTCCGGGAAAGAATATACTCTGCAACCGTGTGGAGTTGGCTTTTTTCCTCACTATCGGGAAACAAATCCAGATTGGTCCGGACGTCATTGATGAAATTTTCCGAGCATTTTAGAGAATAATCAATTCCCTTGTATTTGTGAATCAAACTCAAAATATCCCGCAGAGCTTTTTGTGAAACTTTTTTTCGAACTATCAATTTCCTAATATTTTTTCTTTCTTCCGCCGGACATTTTTTTAAGGCATAAATAAGCGGCAGAGTCATTTTGCCTTCTTCCAAATCCTTGCCGATGGATTTGCCGAATTCCTGCTTTTTAGCCATATAATCCAAAGTATCGTCGGTAATTTGAAAAGCCATACCTATATTCCTGCCGAATTGCGCCAGGGCATCAATTTTTTCCGGCGACGCTGAACTGAGAATCGCGCCTGAGGCACAGGCCGCAGAAATCAGAACCGCTGTTTTCTTTTCAATGATGGTTAAGTATTCTTCTTCGGTCAGATTGACATCGCCGCATTTCATGAGCTGAAAGACTTCGCCCTCCGACATAATGTTCGTAACTTGGGACATCAGTTTTAAAATAGCAATATTTTCGATCTCGGTCATTAGAGAGAAGGATTTGGAATAAAGAAAATCGCCGACCAGTACACTCGCGGCATTTCCCCAGATGTTATTGGCGGAAGTCTTGCCGCGGCGAATGATTGCCTGATCAATAACGTCGTCATGCAGCAAGGTGGCAGTGTGAATAAATTCCATGACCGCGGCCATAGGATAACGATGATCTCCGCGATAGCCGCAGAGCCCGGCGCAGATTAAAAGCAGAAGCGGACGGAATCTTTTTCCGCCGCTGTCAATTAAATGGTGCGCAACTTCGGGGATCAATTTAACTTCGGAAGTTATATATTTATTGAGGTATTTTTCGACTTGCTGGAGATCGTTTTTATATGCCGTGAATACGTCTTGAATTTGCATGAAAATTACCTTTTAGTGAATAAAAAGACAATACAAATATATTTTAATATTCTGCCAGTTGTCAAACTGGATTTTGGCTGGATAAAAGTTTAAAATCTTTTATATTAATAGATAATTTCTCCAAACAAATCATAATCATCGGCGGCGATAATTTCACATTTAACGATTGAGCCGATTTTTAGCTGCGCGCCTTTTATATAAGTAACGCCGTCTATTTCCGGGGCTTGCCTTCGGCATCTGCCTATGAAGTCATAACACGGCCGGTCGCTTTTTTCTTCGATGAGGACTTCCTGAATCGAGCCCATCAAGCATTTGTTGATGGCATGAGAAATGGCGGCTTGTTCATTCATGATCAAATCCCTGTAACGCTCTTTTTCCTTCTCCGATATTTGTGATTTTATTTGAGCCGCGGCAGTTCCTTCTTCGCGAGAATAAGTGAAAACACCCAGATGGTCAAACTTTGTTTCCCGCACGAAGTCGAGTAGTTTTTCCAGCCTTTTTTTTGTTTCGCCCGGAAAACCGACCATCAGCGATGTTCTCAGCGCGACATCGGGAATGATTAGCCGCGCCTGCGCGATAACTTCTTTAATTTTCGCGCCGGTTATTTTGCGGTTCATTGATTGGAGGATGGTATCGTCAATATGTTGAATCGGCAGGTCAATATAGCGGCAGATTTTCTTATTTGCCGCTATAGCTTTGAGTAAATCAGTCGTGATATGCGCCGGATGAGCGTAAAGCAGCCGAATCCATTTGATACCCTTGAGTTCTGACATGTGAGTTAGCAGATCGGATAATTGGGGCTTACCTTTTAAATCCCGGCCATAAGCTGTTGTATCTTGAGCTGTGATAATTATTTCCTTTATTCCTTTGTTTGCCAAATTTGCGGCTTCCTGCAAAATATCATCAGGGGTACGGCTGCGGGCTTTGCCGCGAATGGCCGGTATCACGCAGTAAGAACAGCAATTGGAGCAGCCATCGGAGATTTTTAAGTAAGTGCTTGTAGCTGTTGAAGGCAAATTCCGCGGGTGTTGAGATGTCATTAAAAAATCCGGTTTACTAATTACACTGGTACGCCGGAATTTTATTTCATCTAATTTATTTATGTGCCGGACAATATTACCCACCTCACCTGTGCCGATAAATAAATCCACTTCGGGAATTTGGGCAGAAAGTTCCTTGCCGTAACGTTGAGCCAGGCATCCGGCAACAACAAGTTTAAATTGGCGGTTGCCCTTTTTCTTCGTTTCCGCCAGAGTTAAAATTTCTTCGAGGGCTTCTTCCTTGGCGGGATTGATAAAGGCACAGGTATTGACAATGACGATATCGGCCGAATCGTTACGATCAACCATTTGCAGGCCGGACTGACTTAGGAGGCCGCCCATTACTTCGGAATCAATTAGATTTTTGGGACAACCCAAACTGATGATATGTGCTTTGTTATGCTTTATTTTCTTCAACGGGGGAGTTTTCGAATTAATACTTTTCTGGGTTTAGCTCCATCGGACGGGCCGACAATTCCTTCACGCTCCATTTGTTCGATCATTCGCGCGGCACGGTTGTATCCGATTTTCATGTACCGCTGAATCAGCGATATCGATGCCTGCCCCAATTCGCCAATCAAGGCGACGGCTTCGTCATATTTTTCGTCATAATTATCATCTTCATGCTGAGCCTGAGCGGCGGCTAATTCGAATTTTTCGATGGAAGAATCATATGCCGGCTGCGCCTGCATTTTGATGAAATCCACAATGCGCGAAATTTCCTTGTCCGAAACATAGGCTCCGTGTATGCGCGAGAGCTTGGATGTGCCCGGTGGAATAAAAAGCATATCTCCGGCGCCGAGCAGTTGTTCCGCTCCTTGCTGGTCGATGATGGTGCGGGAATCGATTTTTGAAGATACCTGAAACGAGATACGTGTGGGGAAATTCGCTTTAATCAGACCGGTAATGACATCCACTGATGGCCGCTGTGTGGCGATGATGAGATGAATTCCGGCTGCCCGCGCCATCTGCGCGAGCCGAGTGAGGGACTCTTCCACGTCTCTGGGCGCGATCATCATTAAATCGGCGAGCTCATCGATAACGACGACAATATAAGGAAGTTTTACATGATTTATCGGTGGTTCGCTTTTGGCCAAGCCGGGTGAAGGGTGGGCAAATTCAGCTTTGTGCCATGATTCAGACTGTTGTTCTTTTGCTTGCTGAAAGGCTTTACTTTTCTGTCCTTTGACGAGCAATTCGTTGTAAAAGTCAATGCTTTTTGCGCCTATATCGCTGATCACCCGGTAGCGCCTTTCCACCTCCTCCACCGTCCAGCGCAAGACCTGCGAAGCTTTTTTGGGATCAACAACAACAGGGTGAATTAAATGCGGAATGCCGCCGTAAGATGATAGCTCCAGCCTTTTCGGATCAATCATGAGGAATTTGACATCATCCGGCTGGGCTTTAAAAAGAATACTGCAAATCATCGCGTTCAGCGCTACACTTTTCCCGGAGCCGGTCGTGCCGGCAATAAGCAAATGCGGCATTCTGGTTAAATCCGCAATGACCGGCGCACCCACGAAATTGACGCCCAGGGCAATGGGCAGGCGCGAAGAAGATTCCAAAAATGCTTCGTTGTCCAATACGTCCTTGAGAAAAACCTGTTCTCTTTTGAGGTTGGGTATTTCAATGCCGATAACCGATTTGCCGGGAATGGGAGCGATAATGCGGATACTCGGTGCCATCAAAGCCAGCGCGAGATCGTCGGCCAGATTGGTGATTCGGTTAATTTTGACGCCCGGGGCTGGTTCCAGCTCATACATGGTAATGACCGGACCGGGCATGACTTCCACAACACGCGCTTCGACGCCGAAATCAGATAACTTCTTTTCCAGAATACGGGAATTGGTAATCAAATTATCCCGCTTGACGCGGGCATCCTTGTGCTGAGCTTCCTCCAATAAAGTAAAGGGAGGCAGCTGGAACTTGCCGTCCGTTGTTGTTTTAGTGAAATTAAAATGAGTTTGCTCAATTTTTCTGGGCTTTAGGTTTTTTGCTGCCAATGAATTTTCTTCAAATACCGGCTGAGGTTGCCTCTCCGTTTTTATGTTTTTAAATACATAATTGACAAAATCAGAAAGGCGGCTTTTGCCAAAGGCTATTAGTTTCAGCGCAAATTGAGAAAATTTTTGAGCCACGGAAACCAGTGAAAATTCAACCAAGGAAATTAGTGTCACAATAAAAACGAGGATTAAAATAATGTAAGTTCCGGCCACATTAAAGCAATATAAAAGCAACCGGACAATTAATGCGCCGATTATGCCGCCGGCCTTCAGTGTTTCTCCGTAAATTGTTATGTCGCCATTTAAAATTATTGCCATAAGTCCGGAAAAAGCGAGGACAAAAAAGAAAAATCCCAAAAGTCTGCCGGATTTGATAGCGAAAGAAGGCCTTAAAAAATATTTAAAAGAGCACAAAAGCAAAATTAAAGGCAAAAGAAAAGAACCGAATCCTAAAAGACGGATTAATGAATCAGCGGCGTAGGAACCTATATAGCCGGTGAAGTTGTGCGTAGCTTTGTCGTCAACAACGAAACAGGTAAAAGAAGGATCTTGCGGATGGTAGGAAACAAGACACAAAAGCGTAAATACAGCCAGGGCCAAACATACTACGCCTTTAATTTCCCGGGTCCTTTTATTATCTGTTTTTTTTTCTTCCATTATTTCCGCACATTAAAATTATTTGTTAATAGCGATGATTATTTCAGAAAAAAGGCAATTTGACAAGTAGGGTAAAAAGTCCGAATAACCAGCAATAGTAAGCAAAAAATTTCAAGCGCAGTTCGCGGATGACTAGAAAAAACGGCTCAAGGGATAGCAGCCCAGTTAAGTCGGCGCAGATATAACCAATAAAGTGGAGCCAGATTTCTTTAGAAGGAATTTGTTTGAAGAACGGCGCCTCTGAAATAACAGGCTGCTGTACCTAAATACAGCATGGCGTCAAAGGCCACTCCTGGCTGGTGAAGATCCGGTAAAACTTTGAAGAATGACCAGGAACTACTTATAGGAGGAAAAAGTTCGGTCAACCCTTAAACGATTTCCAAAACTAGGGCGGTAGAAGGGTTCAAGCGGTTTCCCTTCCCGTATCTTTGATGCCAGCGGTACCGGCTTCCCGCCAGTAGTCGTAATTCTTAATAATTATATTTCTGACTTTTTCAATGAGCTCCTGTCGTTTTTCAATATCATAGTCTTTTAAGTCAATGGCTTTATCAATGACCAGTTTCACTTTACCGGGGCGCACTTTCAAGGATCTCTTAGGCATAATTTGACCACTGCCGATGATAGAAACAGGAATAATAGGTACGCCCGATTTAATGGCCAGATAAAAAGTCCCCTGTTTGAAAGCTTTTATTTCTCCGTCGCGGCTTCTTGTGCCTTCCGGGAAGGTCATTATTGATTTTCCTTCCCTAATGCGCAATGCCGCTTCATCGAGGCTTTGCAATGCCCTTTCTCGATTATGCCGATCAATTTCAATATATCCGGCACCTTTCATGGCCACGCCGAAGATAGGTATATTGAATAACTCTTTTTTGACAAGCCACCGGAATTGGCCGGGGATGTAGGCTAAGGCAATTAATATATCAAAATCGCTTTGATGGTTGGCCATGAAAACATGTGGTTTTCCGGGCTGGAGATTTTCTTTGCCGATCACTTCCACCTTTGTATTGCATATTAAAAGTAAAATCTTGCCCCAAAGGTTGGCTATTTTATGGACTTTGT
>JBEKMF010000112.1:0-7328 GCA_050008655.1 Smithellaceae bacterium | reverse complement strand
GGCTTGTCCGGCGTCTTCGAAAATTTTAAGGGAACACCGATACCCTTGATCCTTCCGCATACAGGATGTGTTTGTTCGATAATCATGTTGCGCGCCTGCACGTGAGAATCTTTTTCGACCTCTCCGATTTCGAGAACCGGCGTGAGGCAGGTATCAAAGCCGTCGGCAGCAGTAATCCATTGGTCCCGTGTTCGTGTTATAAAAAAGGCGGCAATCTCCGAACGCAGTTCTTCTGCTTCTTTTCCGATTGCAAACTGTCGGTCTATCCACTCCGGGCGTGCAGCCATCTCGCAAAAAGATTCCCAAAATTTCTCCTCCAGTATGCCCAGCGCAATGTACTTGCCATCGGCACACTTGTAAACCCCGTAGCAGGCCAGGCCGCCCGTGAGCGCTGCTTCTCCCGGAGCGGGCGCAAGCCCGGCTGCATGGTAGTGAGCCATCTGCAGAGTCATCAGGGGAAGTATAGCGTCCAGCATGGAAACATCGACCTTCTGCCCCTTGCCGGTCTTTTCTCTCGCCCAGAGAGCAGACAAGCAGGCAATAATTGTCATGTACGCTCCTCCGGCCACATCGGCGATTTGCGGGCCGGGAATAATGGGCCCGGTTTTTCTGGAACCTGTCGTCTCCAGGATTCCGGAGTAACCGATATAGTTGATATCGTGTCCCGCGGCCTGGGCATAAGGTCCATTCTGGCCGTATCCGGTAAGAGAAACATAAATAATATCCGGCTTTACGCGCCGGGCAGCGTCATAATCCAGACCGATCTCGTCCATAACCCCCGGCCGGAACTGTTCAACTACAATATCCACAGTTGGGAGAAGCGAGAAAAATATATTCACACCTTTTTTGTGTTTAAGATTCAGGGCTATGCTTCTTTTGGAGCGGTTCACGGCCAAAAAACCTGCGGATTGCGACACTATATAAGGAGGATAGAAACGCATATAGTCCGGAGTGTTCATATCCTCAATTTTAATCACTTCGGCACCCATGTCGGCAAGCATCATTGTGCCCAGCGGACCGGGATAGAGTCTGGTAAAATCCAGCAGGCGAATGCCTTTCAGGGGACCGGCTGCGGGCTTTCTTTTCTCTTTCATGATTCAGACCTTCCGGGATTATCATAACTGGCGGCACTATGCCCAAATATTGGGCAATTTGCTATATTTCTTTTTATGATAAAGTATTAGATAAATCAAGAATAGTAAAAAAAGCTAGTTATTAACAAAAACTGTTGATAAACAATAAAAAGAAGTTTGTAATGAGCCTCATTAATTCGACTTATAAATTTCAACGCGCTTCGTTTTTAAAATTTGAGTCTCATTAATAAATAAAGGGGAACATTTTATGATTAAAAGAAGGCTGGATAAAAATACTTGATTCTCAAAAGGAGGATGGCAGCTGGGAAACCTACGGTATCGACGAAAGCGGTTCTACCGCAGATAAAAATTATGATACATTCCACACGACCTGGGTTGCCTTTGATATGATAGTTCAGCCGTTCAGCCTGGGTACAGCGCCTTTTTATAAACCCTTAATTAAATCATTGGAAAATTATGCAAACGCGTATAAAGTCAAACCGGGTTAAAACAAAGCAGCAAAGTTGGAAACCGCCCACAACAAGAAAAAAGGAATAAGAAGCCATGATTAACCTTAAAATATTTTCCGACTATATCTGACCGTTCTGCTATATCGGCAAAGGGATTGTCGACAGGCTAAAGAAGGAATACAGCATCGAAGACACGTGGGTCAGCTATGAGCTTCATCCGGAAACGCCCGCGCACGGCATACTGCTATCGGAAAGATTTAAAGGCCATGATATGTCCGGGTTTTACGACCAACTGCGCCGGCGCGGCAAAGAAGTGGGCGTTATCTTCGGCAATCGCACCGTTCTTTCCAACTCCAGATTGGCCTTGGAAGCCAGCGAATTCGCCCGCGACATGGGCAAGTATGACGCTTTTCACGAAAACATATTCCGCGCTTATTTTACCGAAGGACTGGATATCGGCAATCATGATACCCTTGCGACGACCGCCAAAAAAAGCGGCCTTGATGACGTCGATATGCGTAAAACCCTGAAAGATGGCCGCTATAGCAAGAGATTAGAACAAGCCCGAAAAGAAGCGCAAGAAATCAATCTGACTGGCGTGCCGACCTTTATCATCAATGTTAAATATAAAATCGTGGGAGCCCAACCGATCGCTGTTTTCCGTAATCTTTTCCACGAAATCGGCAAAGGAAAATAACACAAATATTCATTCAGCAGTTGATATTTCTGTATCTTGAAGATATTATCAACACAAAACTACTCAGGGAGGAGGACGGGAATAATGAAATGCAATAAAAAAATATTTTCTGTATTTGCCGGCCTTTTAGTATGGGGAATAGCGTCATCCTGTGGTGCTGCCGCTTACTATGGAACCATTGAACAGCCGTCCGGCGCATCAGAGTTGATTAAATCCTCCACTGAATTCAGTATCAAGCCTATTGATTTTGGCGCCATCAACCCGAAAGACTTGGGTTACAATAGTGCAGAGGAATGGAAAACCGACAGCAAGCCGGTCCCCCAGGCATTTACCGACGCATTTCCTGTTTTATTGAAGGAAGCAAATGTTGATAACAAGAAGGTAAAAATGATTAACCAGGATGAGCGCGTCAGCAAAGGAATCGTTGTTGATGTGGCTGTAAAAAGTATTGTCTTGAAATGGAATGCCTTTGCGGCTCGGCCTGATGAATTTTTGTGCGATATTAATTTTACCGATGCCGACACCGGCCAGAAACTATTTTCGGCCATTGTCAATGTGAATAGCAGATCGGGCAATCCTTATGCGCAGGCGTGGGGAGCGAGTTTTAGTAATCGTCTCCAGCAGGCCACCTATAATATCGCCTGGGTTCTGACTAAAATCATGGTCCAGGGTAAAATCGATCCGGCCGTTTACTGATATTTCTGCCTGCTTAAACTGTATCTTGAGTCATAAGCAGCTTTTTATAAATTATCTCGATTAATAATTCTAAGAAAGGAATGATGGCGATGAATATTGGCCGGTTGGTGGAAGACAATATTCAAAGATTTGGTGAATACGATTTTGTCAACTATGAAGGTCATTGGCATACCAATGTTGAAATAAACCGTATTGCCAACAGATTAGGCAATGCTTTAAAAAGTCTGGGAGTAAAAAGGGGAGACCGTGTGGGCGTTCAACTGCTGAATTGTCCGGAGCTCATCGAGGCCTTTTTCGCTATTTTTAAAATTGGGGCAATATTGGTTCCGGTAAATCCTTCTCTACGTGTACACGAACTCGCTTATATTTATCGGGATGCGGGTATGACCGCCCTGATCAGCAACACAGATTACATCGACAATATAAGAAAAGCCCGCTGCGAGGCTCCTCAACTCAAGAGCGTTATCCTGGTGGGAAAGGATATTCCGGATGATTTTATATCCTATAAAAAAATCATCCGACACGGTTCGGATAAGCTTATCTTTGAGGAAACGGAAAATAATGACACCGCCGTCATGATTTATACCGCGGGAACTACAGGAAATCCCAAAGGAGTGATGCTTACGCATTACAACTGGTATACCCACGTAACAGGATATTATGAACTGGTTTTATTGGACGCCTGGGGCGTTGCCGCAAAGGCTACTGCGAAAAAAACCGAAGTATTCGGTGTGAGTCGTGACCGCATTTCTTTAATAACGCTTCCGCTGTTTCATGGCTACGGTGTATTCGCTTTAAACCTGGAGTTTTTGACGGGAGGAAAGCTTATTTTGCTCGGCCGCTGGGACGCTCAAGAAGCAATGAAACGGATTGAGCAATTCAAAATCACGGAATTTCGCGGTGTGCCCACTATGTATATTCAATTGCTTAACCACCCGGACGCCGACAAATACGATCTGAGCTCTCTGAGAACCTGCATTTGCGGTTCCGCTCCCATGCCTCTGGAAGTGGCACGTAAATGGAAGAAAAAATACGGCATAGATATCTGGGAAGGCTATGGATTGAGCGAAGCGACTACGGTCAACTGCGGCAACATAGCAGAAAGACGCCCGCCCAAATATGGTTCTGTCGGTAAGTGTTACCAGAAGTGTAACACAATTAAAATATTCGACGAGAACGACGCTGAGCTCCCGCCCGGAAAGACCGGAGAAATCGTCATCAAGGGCCCCTGTGTGATGAAAGGTTACTGGAATAACCCGGCGGAAACGGCAGAAGTACTCAGGGGTGGTTGGCTGCACACCGGTGATATAGGATACGCGGATAAAGACGGATACCTATATGTAACCGACAGAAAGAAAGATCTGATCATCCGCGGAGGAGAGAACATCTACCCGAAAGAAATAGAAAACATTCTTCACGAACATCCCCAGGTACTGGAAGCCGGAGTCATTGGAATTCCCGACCCGATTTATGGTGAATCGATAAAAGCGTTTGTCGTTCTTAGAACTGCAGGGGCGATAAGCGAAGAGGATCTTATAAATTTTTGCAAGGAGAATTTACCTGCCTATAAAAGACCGAAATCGATTCAGCTTATGGATTCATTGCCTAAGAGCGCTCTCGGCAAAATTTTAAGGAGAGAGCTGAGAAACGCACTGTAAAACAAAGGTTCTTATAAAAATTAACGAAATTTTAGGAAAAGAACTATATGTTTTCAAAACACTAAACACCAGATGAGGTATCAATCATGAAAGAGGTATCAATCATGAAAACAGAGAGTAAGAAAACCGTTTTGACCAAGACGGGATCACTATTTACGGATAGCTTCAGGATCGGCTTAACCCGGATTCATGCAATGTTCATGGAAACTTTTGGGTTAAGCCCCGCAGCGGCGCTCAGCGTGATTATTTTTGTCAGTGTAGTAATTATTATTGCCGGTTTCTGGTTCTTTCGTTCCGCCCCGCCCGATACTATTACCATTACGAGCGGTGACGAAGACAGCCGTTTCTATAAGAATGCCGAAAAATATGCCAAGATACTGGCGCGCAACGGTGTAAAGTTGAAAATTCTTTCCTCTGAAGGCTCGCTGGAGAATCTGGAGAGGCTGGAAAATGAATCGTTTCGTGTCGATATCGGCTTTGTGCAAACTGGCGTGGCTAAGGGGAAAAATACTGATAAGTTGGTATCGCTGGGAAGCACTTCTTATGAACCACTCTATATTTTCTATCGGAGCAGTAAATCCATAAACATTCTTTCGCAGTTCAGCGGTAAGCGGGTAGCTATCGGCGAAGATGGTACCGGAACGCAGGTACTGGCGTTGGAACTCCTGGCCATGAACGGCATTAAGCCCGGCGGGACTACCTCACTACTGGAGATAGACGATGAGGAGGCTGAAAAGGCGCTGCTTGAAGGTAAAATTGATGCCGCGTTCATGATGGGTGATTCCGCTTCTTCCAAAACCTTACACAGTCTTCTGCGAAAACCGGGGATCAAGCTTTTCGATTTCACCCAGGCTGATGCCTACACCCGACGTATCGGCTATTTGAACAAGATTATACTTCCCCAGGGATCCCTCGATTTCGGAAAGAACATTCCCGATCATGATGTCAACCTGATCAGTCCTACGGTCGAACTAATTGCCCGGTCCGATTTACATCCAGCACTTTCTGATCTATTGCTGGAGGCGGCAACTGAAGTACATTCGCGAGCTTCGATATTTCAGCGCCGGGGTGAATTTCCTATGCCGCTGGAGCATGAATACCGCATCAGCTCTGATGCGAATCGCTACTATAAATCAGGCAAGAGCTTTCTCTACCGGTACCTTCCGTTCTGGATGGCCAGTATGGTCAACCGCATTCTTGTAGTTTTTGTGCCTATGATTTTAATCTTGATTCCCGGAATGAAAAGCATCCCCGCAATCTTTAGATGGCGAATGAGGATGCGTATCTACCGCCGGTATCGTTTACTGCTGGTAGTCGAACAGGATATGCTCTCGCACCTTACTCCTAAGAAACATGCTGAATTGTTAGAAAAGTTAGACCGCATCGAGGAAGAAGTCAACAAAATGAAGGTGCCGGCGTCCTTTGCCGACCAATCCTACGTGCTCCGGGGACATATTAATTTCGTTCGCGAAAGACTAATGAGTGGCGCGCATTCCAAATGAAGCATACGGAACATTTACGTAAACTTATGAATCTGTCTCCCCTCTATTCCTATATTTGATAAACAGTCTGATTTTAGGATTTTGCCGGTTTCATTTAATTGCTTCGCTAATACTTTTTATGAACGGCTCCATTCCCCATTTATCATCGTAGGTCATACCCAGCCTGACGACAACAAGTTTACGGGAAGGGATTATCGCGACTATCTGTCCTTGATATCCTCGGGCAAAGAAGGCGTCCACCGGTAACTGAGGATAAAGACGATTTATGGCCTTCCCATCACTGCCTCTATTCAACCAAAAATGGGCGCCATACTCGCCTTTCGGGGCGGCTGGCGTCGGAGTGGTGCTATAAGCCACCCAGCCTTCGGGCAGTATTCGTTCACCCCGCCAGACACCGTCATTTAAATAAAGCAGGCCGAAACGGGCATAGTCGCGCGCTGTCGCATAAAGGTAGGAAGACCCGATAAACGTCCCTGTCGCATCAGTTCCCCATATGGCACTCTTCATACCGAGTTTGTTGAATAATTCGCGCCGCGGAAAATCCCAATATGCCTCCAGGCTTCCAGTTTTTTTAAGGATGAGCCGGCAAATGATGTTGGTAGTACCTGATGAGTAACGCCAGAGGGTATCTGGCTTGACTGCCAGAGGTTTAGAGGCCGCATATGCCGCCATGTCCGGTTTCAAGAACAACATGATATTTACATCGGAGATTGGTCTTTCTGCATAAGATTCCACCCATTGCAACCCGGAGCTCATCCGCAGAAGCTGGTCCAAAGTGATAAAACGCCGTAAATCTTTCGCCTTCTGCCACTCCGGCACAGCAGCCGGTGCCTTGATATGAATCTTATTCTGTCTGACAAGTATCCCTATCATCGCGTTGGTAAAGCTTTTGGCTATAGACCAGCTCAAAAGAGGCGTGTCTTTAGTAATCCCCGGCGCATAACGCTCGGCAATGATGCATCCATTGTAAACGATGAGAACAGCTCTGGCGTAGAGCTTTTTGTCCGGATTCGATTCGATGAAAAGTTTTTCGACAGCTGAATTTATTTTCGCTATGTCAATATTTGCCGGAAGCGTAGCTTCGGGCAGTTTTTCGCCCCTGGGCCACGGTACCGCTTCGGGATTGGCAGGCTCGGAACGAGACACTACAGGCTTCCATTCCCTGATTACTTTTTCTTCAATACCGGAAAGGAGCACAGCGCCTAATTTATCAACATGCACCGCTTTTTTTT
>JBEKMF010000111.1:0-7535 GCA_050008655.1 Smithellaceae bacterium | reverse complement strand
ACATTGATTCCATTAGATGAAGCTGATCTGAATGCGCGACAAAGACAACTGGCAGAGGCTTTAACCAAGGAACCGAAGAATGTCGATTTACTTTATGCCTTGGCCTCAACCGAAGACGACCTCGACCAAACAAGTTTAGCGCTCGAACATCTGCAAAACGCTCTTAGTTTATCGCCGCGGGACGAAGATATTTTGAAAAATATCGGTCTGATTTATCTAAAAATGGGCAAATTTGATCAGGCAAAGATATACCTCCAAAAAGCTGCTAGTATAAATCCTAACAACGATGACGTTACTCTTGCTTTAGGTAATACTTATTTTGCTTCGGGTAATTATCAAAGCGCTCTTAACAACTATCTCCAGGTGAAAGATAAAACTTTTGATGATACTGACATAAATTATCATATTGCCATGGCCTATGGAAAACTTAATAATCAAGGTGAATCCCACTACTATTTCGGCTTATATTTTAAAAAATCCAGGAAAAAGGAAAGCGCCCTCTTCCATTTCAAAGAAGCTCTTAATTATTTTCCGCAAGGTTCGGAACGATCCAATACAATTAATAATGAAATTAAAGAACTGAGTATAGACTCACCTCCGCAATCAAAAAGCAAATCAAAATGATGAAAAAAATAGCCCAGTAATTTTATAGCAACCTTTTCATTTTATAAAATCAGAGTTCAACCTTGACATTGAAACTATATCTGCCTATTTTAGAGATGTAATTATGGGCTTAAAAGGGAAAAATTATGCCGGTTTGCGAATTTCACTCTAAAAAGTATAAAAATATTTTTGAAACTTTGACCTTCTCGCCAAAAAAAGAAAAAAGTCTTTCTTGTCCCAAATGCGAAGCAAAAACAACTAAAAAGATAATGTCTGTCTTTGCCGGCGGAAAGACTGATTGCTCCTCCTACGCTTCAACCTCCTGCTCGCCGGCTTGAGGCTATTAAAAGCATCAAATTGACGCGAATCCAAAATTCTATCACTCTTTTATCGTTGCGAAAAAAGAAACAATACATTATAAGACTCCAACTTTAATATTTCTTAGGAAAGGAGTCTCTATAAAGTGAACATTTTAATTTTTGGCCCTAATGGCAGTGGCAAAGGAACTCAAGGTGCAGTAGTACAAAAGAAATATGGCGTACCTCATATTGAAACCGGAGTTATCTTCCGGCAAAATATTTCCCAAAAAACTCCTCTGGGAGAAAAAGCAAAAGCATACATAGACAGGGGTGAACTGGTCCCCGACGATATCACCATTCCCATGATTTTAAACCGGTTGAAGGAAGCTGATTGCAAAAAGGGCTGGCTTCTTGATGGCTTCCCCCGTAATTTGGCTCAGGCGGAAGCTCTTTGGAAAGCACTGGAAAAAGAGAAAATGAAGCTTGATTATGTCATTGAAATTGATCTTGACCGAGAAACCGCCAAAAAACGCATAATGGGACGAAGACTTTGCAAAGTGGATAACAACCACCCCAATAACATTTATATCCAGGCAATTAAACCTAATGAACGCGAAGGAAAATTGGTTTGCCGTGTTTGCGGTTGTGAAGAACTAACTATGCGCGCGGATGATCAGGATAGCGCAGCCATCGATAAACGCCATAACATTTATTATGATACCAAGACCGGCACGCTGGCCGCAGTTAACTATTTCAAAAAAAGAACCAAGGTAATTTCCATCAACGGCCGCGTTGGTGTAAAAGAAGTATCGGAAGAGCTTTTAAAGAAACTTGCTTAAATTTTTCGGAAATATTTATTATAAAAGCCCCCCGGATGTATGGGGGGTTTTTTCATCTTAAATTATGAGAAATATTAGAAACTTCAGTATTATCGCCCATATCGATCACGGCAAATCAACGCTTGCCGATCGGCTGATTCAATTTACCGGAGTTTGCGATGAAAGAAATTTTCAAGATCAAATTCTGGATAATATGGATATTGAGAGAGAACGGGGCATTACAATCAAGAGCAACGCCATTTCTCTGCCCTACCGGGCTCATGACGGAAAAGATTATACACTGAACTTAATTGACACCCCGGGACATGTTGATTTTTCTTATGAAGTCTCCCGCTCACTGGCCTCTTGCGAAGGTGTTTTGCTTTTAGTGGATGCTGCGCAAGGCGTGCAAGCCCAAACTTTAGCCAATCTTTATCTGGCCATGGAACACAATCTGGAAATTATACCTATAATCAACAAAATAGACCTTCCTTCGGCTGATGTTGACCGCGTACTGGAACAAATCGAATCCGAGCTTGGCCTTGACCCGGATACCCACTTAAAATGTTCCGCCAAGGAGGGAATCGGCATAGAAGAAATTCTGGAAGCAATCGTCAGTCGTATTCCGGCGCCGCAAGGCGATGCCGGAAATCCTCTGGCCGCATTGATTTTTGATGCTCATTACGATTCTTTTCGCGGCACGATCATTCACTGCCGCGTCTTTGAAGGAACACTTAAAAGTGGCGACATCATCAAATTTATGTCCAGTGGTGCGACATATAAAGTGGAAGAAGTAGGACACTTTCTCCTTACCCGCGTTAAGCGCGAGAAGCTTGCCGCCGGTGAAGTAGGCTACATTATCGCCGGAGTTAAAACCGTAGCTGACGTCCGAACAGGCGATACGATTACTCTACAGAATAATCCCGCGGGCCAACCCCTGCCCGGTTTTAAAGAAGTCAAGCCCGTAGTCTTCGCTTCCATTTATCCCATTGCTTCCGATGATTATCAGGATTTGGCCGATTCACTGGAAAAGTATAAACTTAACGATGCCTCTTTTGTTTACCAAAAAGATTCTTCCGCCGCTCTTGGCCAGGGTTTTCGCTGCGGCTTTTTAGGCCTGCTACATTTGGATGTGGTTCAGGAGCGCCTGGAAAGAGAGTTTAGCCTTTCCATAATTCTTTCCGTCCCCAGTGTACGTTACCGCTTCACGCTTAAAGATGACTCCATTGTTTATGTGGATAATCCCACCCATTATCCCGATCCGGCTGAAATCATCAAAGGCGAAGAGCCTTACATACGCGCGGCAATGATGCTTCCCGAACGTTATCTGGGAGCAGTGATGAAACTTTGTATGGAAAAGCGCGGTGTCAATTCTACGCTAAACTACACCGGACCAGGACGTGTGGAATTATCTTACGAGATGCCGCTAGCCGAGGTCATTTATGATTTTTATGACCGTTTTAAATCGGTTACCCAAGGCTATGGGTCTTTTGACTATAATATAATCGATTATCGGGAAAGCAATCTGGTTTTGATGGATATTCTGGTCAACGGCGAAAAGGTTGATGCTCTCTCGCAAATTGTCCATCGGGAACGCGCTCGTGCCCGCGCCCTCTTGGCCTGTGAAAGATTGAAAGAAGAAATACCGCGCCAGATGTTTAAAATTGCCATTCAGGGCGCGATTGGTTCGGAAATAATCGCGCGCAGCACCATCAGCGCTTTCCGTAAAGATGTGACCGCGAAATGTTACGGCGGCGATATTACCCGTAAAAGAAAACTGCTCGAAAAACAAAAGGCCGGTAAAAAGCGTATGAAGATGATCGGACAGGTAAGCATTCCGCAAAGCGCGTTTCTAGCCGTTCTGAAATCGGATACCGATTAATAGTCGGATGTTGAAAGCAGGAAGGCATCACCATGTCAGTTTTTTCGAGGTAACCAAATGACTGCGCCTTCATCCAATAATGAATCACCCCAACCCGGGCTCTACATTCACATTCCCTTTTGCCTGAGTAAATGCGGATATTGCAGCTTTTACTCAATTAGATCAATCAATCTCATCTCCGAATTTTTATCAGCGCTCAAACGGGAAATGGAATTCTACAGCAATCATTTTCCGTCATTTGATACTATCTATATCGGCGGCGGTACCCCTTCCCTTCTGGCCGTCCGAAAAGTGGCCGAAATTTTCATTGCGATAAACAAATTTTATAAAATTCATGCTACAGCAGAAATCACTATGGAAGTTAATCCGAGTGATGTTTCTTTCGAGTATTTCCAGTCTGTGCGGTCGTTGGGTATAAACAGGTTAAACATCGGCATCCAATCTTTTGACAATGACATATTAAAAATTCTTGGGCGCAGGCATTCAGCAAAAGACGCCGTAGCTGCAATCGATGCTGCCAGATCAGCCGGTTTCACCAATATTGGAATTGACTTAATCTATGGCGTTCATCATCAGGATATTAGCTTATGGAAAAGGACACTACAAAAGGCCTTAACATTTGCGCCGGAACATATTTCCTGTTACCAGCTTTCTTTGGAAGATAAAACTCCTCTGCATAAAAAATATTCCGCGGAAGGGATAGAATTACCAAAGGAAGAACAACAGGTAGAATTTTTCCTGGTTACAGCAGAAGATCTGAAAAAAGCCGGTTACATTCACTACGAAGTTTCCAACTTCGCCTGCAACGATAACTTGAAATCCAGACACAATATGAAATACTGGCAACATGTATCCTATTTAGGCTTGGGGCCGGCCGCACATTCATTTTCGGATAATAAGCGCTGGTGGAATAAACCTTCCGTCAAAAACTATCTGCGAGAAATTGCTCAAGGCAAAATGCCTATAGAAAATACGGAAGAACTTACCGCAAAGCAATTACAGCTCGAAGCATTATTTCTTAGTTTGCGCACAAAAGCCGGCATTGATCTGGAACGCTACAAAACTAAATACGGTGTTAATTTGCTTGTGGATAAGAAAACTATTATCGATGCGTTAACCAAAAATAAACTTGTGAAACTAAAGAATGGATTTTTGATGCCCACACGTGCGGGTATGGCCGTAGCAGACAGCCTCGCGCTGATCTAACAAAAGATTCCTATTAATGTTCGCACTTGCAAAATGACTTTTTTTAGCATATTACTTTTTACCATTATATTTCTAACTAGAACATAAATTGGATCACATGAATCGAATTTACTTTCTCTTTATACTAATTATTTCATTAACCACCATCGGTTGTATACCTGCAGCAATAGTGGCTGTCGTCGGCTGGCAGCATTTGACCATCCAGGATGAAAAACAAATCCAGACGGACAAATCCGAGTGTGAGGGAAAAGCAATAAAAATCATCGAGGCAAGAAAATCAGAAATACAAGAGAAAGCGGAAACAGCTTTGAAAATATCGGCGGTCGATCAAATATTTCAGCAAGAATTTGCTCGATGCATGAAGTCCAAAGATTACTATAAAGTCGCATCCAGTAATTCCTTAGTAAAAGACAATTGATATTCTTTCGTCAACTTTTTTCCAAAATAAAAGCACTAAAGACCTGATTCGGAAACACAGCGGTAAGTTCTTTCTACAAGATTACCACGAAATCCAACATACAGTGTATTGTTTTCCATCTCATGCTGGACAAAAGGATTGCGCAGACCGGAAATTTGCGTATAATTATAAATCCAAATTTCCAGATTACTTTCCATCTTTACTATCTGCCCGGGCTCACCAAGGATTTTCAATGTATCTTCTTTGGTTGTTTTGCCGATTTCCAATTTTTGAGTGATTAAATCGTCTTTTGCCGAAACTTGCCCCTGCCCCACCGCGCAACCCCAAAGCATCGTGGCTAGAAACAACATCAGAAAAATCACTTTAGCGTAGTTATTTATGTTCATAATCATTAAATAATTCTTATCACAAACAACAAAAATATAAACATTTTACTTATCAAATAACAGAAATATATCACCTAGCTTAAGTTATAACACATTAATCGGCACCAGGTTCTGCCGTCAGCGTCGGTAAATTTTTATGCTTTGGAAAGAATCATCTCCAGTAAGCCTTCGATATTTTTTCGCCGTATAATGCCACGTCAATTTGCGTCAGATGTTTGATTTGGTCATGATAAGTAAAGTGGCCGTAATTATTTTCCTTTTCTTGTTGTAAGACGCACCTTCTCAATCTTTTTTATAATTACCTGACCATAACAGAGGGAATTTCTTTTTCCAGGCGTTTTTTTATACTTTCCAATTTATTATCCGGATAGGCTTTTTCTTTAAGGAATTTTTTATCCAGCGTTTTTGTAGGCACGAATTTTTGCAAGGCATAACGCTGAGCACCGGAAAGCAGTTGGGCAATTTCCAGAATATCTTTTGTCGTAAGCTGGGATTTTACCACTGTCGTGCGAAATTCATAAGGAATTTTCGCTTTCAGAATAAGTTTGATACTTTCTTTTATTGACTGCGTGTCGATAGAAATTTTCACGATGCTCCTATATTTTTCCAGCGGCGCCTTAATGTCCATAGCAATGAAATCAAGCAGGTTTTCTTCAAGAAGCTTTTTGATTACCTGGGGCTGAGAGCCATTGGAATCAAGCTTGACAGCAAAACCCAATTTTTTGATTTTTACAATAAAGGGAAGTAAATCTTTTTGAATGGTCGGCTCGCCACCCGTTATCACTACCGCGTCGAGCTTTCCTAAGCGTACGCTCAAAAATTCCAGAACTTTTCTTTCATCCAGACAGGGACCAAATAATTTTGGATCGACCAGTTGGGGATTATGGCAATATGCACACTGAAAATTGCACCCCTGTAAAAAAACAACGGCGCAAATCGCATCCGGATAATCAATAAGTGATACTTTCTGCAAGCCGCCGATTTTCATTTTATAATTTCTTTATGATTAGGAAATCAAATATTAAAGCCCCTCCCTACTGACGGGGCTTCGCGTAATTCATTTCTTTTGCCAATTATGTATTACTGTAATTTAAATACTTGTCGCGAGTTAAATTCCGCCTGTTTTCCTTTGTTCCACTGCTTGACCGGACGCAAATAACCGACAACGCGCGAGTAAACTTCACAATCATCGTCACAGGTCGGGCACTTCGGCTTTTCGCCTTTAATGTAGCCGTGGGATGGGCATACACTGAAAGTAGGAGTAAAAGTAAGATAAGGCAAATGGTAGTTAGAACAAATTTTACGAACCAATGTCTTTACCGCGTTGGGATTATCCACTCGCTCACCGGCAAAGGTATGGAATACGGTGCCGCCAGTGTATCTCGTTTGGATCTCATCCTGCAAATCCAAAGCTTCAAAAATATCATCTGTATAGTTAACCGGGAGTTGTGTGGAATTCGTGTAAAACGGTTCTTGCTTTTTTGATTTGCCGTTACCGGCGCAAATAATATCGGGATATTTTTCTTTATCTATCTTGGCTAAGCGATACGATGTCCCTTCCGCCGGTGTTGATTCCAGATTGTAATTATTCCCCGTTTCCTTCTGAAAAGCGATGAGCTTGTCTCTCATAAAATCAAGAACGGTTTTAGTAAAGGCCTGACCTTCTTTCGAGGCGATATTTCTCCCCAATAAATTTAAACAAGCTTCATTCATCCCAACCAGCCCAATAGTGGAAAAATGGTTCTTCCAATATTCATCAAACCTTTCTTTCACGTTACGCAAATAATATTTAGTGTAAGGATAAAGATCGCTGTCGGTAAACTTCTCCAAAACCTTTCTTTTTGTTTCCAGACTTTCTTTGGCCACCTCCATTAGGTTTTCCAGCCGTTGCATGAAATCCTTTTTGGATTTGGCCAAATAGCC
>JBEKMF010000110.1:0-7538 GCA_050008655.1 Smithellaceae bacterium | reverse complement strand
CCTTTTGGTAACCCCTATAGTAAAAATAGTTATTGGATCGGGGATTGGCTCATTATCACTCATTTTCGTCCTCCACCACTTGTTTTGAATGCGATATTAATCTCGCTTGCTCCTCGAAAGCCCTATCGATAAGTTCATTCTCACTAAGTGAGGTAGTAAACAAGTTGGCATCCAACCCAAGATACCTGATCAATCTCTTGCTAGTATCAAAATGATCTTCCTGGCTACCATCAGATAGGATGTGCTTTACCTGCATGCCGAGTTTTACTAAGCTTCTGGATACCAAGATAGTCCTGTGGCAAAATATGGGATCCCTTTCTGCGCACAGTAGCGCAAGTCGATATTTTTCCGCTCCTTTAAGAACTCGATTCAAACCAACCCTATACTCTGACCGGTCAGCCATTTTCTTAAAGTCGGCTGAGCCACCTGTATAACAGTTTCTATCATCTGGCCTGGCACCGAGTTCGTTACCAAGAAAGACATATGCTATACCTTCGATCTTCAAAGAACTCGCTAGTGGCTCTCTATTAAAATGTGGGTACATCCCGCTATATGGTGATGAACGCACGTCGGCAACCGCAGAGATAGTGTTAGTCTTTAATATTGCAATAAAGTTCTCCAACGCATGATTCGAGTGACCTATGGTATATATGGCCATGCATCTTCCTGCTACAACCGGATTCTATTATATATTTCAGGTGCCATTGATAATAACTTCATTTTTCACAGTGGAGTATATGAAGAAGGATACTGTGTGTCAAAGGAATTTTGACCACAAAATGCGGGTGCTTTGCCAATGTTTATTATCGAGCGTAAATCGTGTGTATTGCTAATTGAAGTATTGCATTTTCAGCAAAGTTATCGATTTGCTGATTTTAGGAAGAACTATGTAAATCCGTATTTTTAAGAAAATATACGATCTCTTAAAAATACCCTTTTTTTAAGAAAATATTAGTCCATTGCATTTATAAGTCAATAGCGTCATGAAAAAGTGATGAATTGAAGATTTCCAATTGAAAGAAAGTAACGTTGCAAATAACCGGTGCAAATGGAGCGCGGCAGAATTTACACCCAAGTTAATTTGCTTGTTAGGCGCCGCCACTTATCTATAGCAACTCTCTTAATCTCACAAATGGTCGGCCCGTCTCGGCGGCGCGACGCACCTTTTTTGATAGAACCTCATTTAATGACAATCGGTTTTGTAACATCTCACTAAGATCAAGACCATCCATACAAACGACCCTTTTCCCTTTGCCAAAAGCCACCAAACCTTCTTCAGAAAACCCACTATAACTAACGAATAACCCACGAGACCAAGATGCTTTATCTTCTACCTTGGCATTAAAAGAGCGCAAATCTGCTGCGTCAACTGATTTGTTCACCCATTTTGCTTCTAGAAGATAGGTTTCCCCTTTTAATTCAAAACTACCATCTATTTGCTCACCAATTAGCCTGAAAGAAGCCCGCCCTGCCATCCCGTTTGCGTCAAAGAGTTCTTTTAGAAACACCTCGAATGCATATCCACGTGGTTGTGGATCTAAAATACTTAAACTGATTAGTTTGTTAATAAGGTTATTCGCTATAGCGTCACTTAGATTAGTCTGCTCCGTTTGAGTAGGCTTGACTTTTATTTCCTGTGGAGCCTTCCCGCCTAGCCTTTCAATTAAATGGTAAAATTCAATTTTATGTTCTGGTAGGTTTTCTCTTCCTCCAGATCTACGTCTTATAGTTTCTCTATACTCCCAAAGTGCGAGAAGGGCTTTTACAACCTCCTCATTTCTCGCATTGCGAAGATAACAACGAAGCCTTTTTGCCTTGCTTGTTCCATCAATATCAAATCTCTGGTCATCTATATTAACACCAAGTTCCTCATGGAAAAACTCAGAGAATGTGCGATTAGAAAAATCTAATACGTATCCTCCTCCCATTTCAAATAGATCATCTATTAAACGAATATCTATCGGTTTTAGTTTTTTATCGGTTGCCATTGTTCCCGATCCGCTGTTTTTTCTATACACCTAACTATCGTAACGCCCCAAATACCGGCTGGCAATGGGCGCAGTGGAAGTGCCAGTCCAAGCTAAAGAGGTTGTTTGGTGGCTTCCTTTTTGTTAGCGGGTTGTTTTAATCCATCTCGAGAATGCATAAAATCAAGTAGTTGAAGCAGCCAATGGGCTTCGGATAAAGTAATATATGAACCTCTGTTCTTTGGTTGATGAGGAGGATTATCCTTCCATCTTTGAATTGTTGGAAAGACGTGGCTAAATAAAAAATCCATCAACCTTATGACCTTTATACCATGTGATGCAAGCTGCGTTTCTACAGGTATCGTGGAAAATGAAGCTATGTACATTTTTTCATAATTTATTGTTGAATCTGGATAACCGAACTTTATTTTGAAATACTTTTCTATAGAAGCCTTAATATCATCTGAAAATTTTTTTTGAACCGCCGCTACACTTTCAGCACCACTTGCAAGACTACCAGTCTCAATATGTCTTATCTCCATGACATTTTTATAGATTTTTGCTCCAACAACATCAGCTTCAAATCTTCCACCTACTTGAGTTACAGCCACTGGTAGATTTGATTCTGCAAGAAAACCATCGATTTGGAGCCATTCGATTACAAGTTCTTCCATCCAATTTTTTGCAAAGGGCATAATAAATACTCCACTTATCTTGCAACGGCCTAACAGTGTTTATATGAATTCTTGCTAATATAATAAACGTCGCAATGCTGTCGGCATAGTACCCCGCGGCAACAATTGCAATTTTAACTTTAATAACTCAATATTAAACAATAATCAATCTGTTTCCGATTTTCTCACTTGAGATATTACCTAGGTCTACATAACATCCCAATTCATTAACAGGAGATTACCTATTGCATACTGCACTTAACTTATATTAAAGATTAAAATTTGAAAGCTTGCAGACACGATTGGAAATGTATTTTCAGCATTTCAGGACGAAATACTCTAAATGTTAAGAAGAATATTTCTAAGAAAACATGCATTATCTTAAAAATACCCTTTTTTTAAGAAAATATTAATAAACAATCCGCACATATGGTGGATTAAATATTTTGATGATTTGCGTTTGGAATGATTGATCTAACAATGTAAATGATTTTACCAGGCCCCAAGCAACTCAGCTTCGTTCTTTTCAGCGATTGGTACTTCTAATACTGTTACATAATTAGTTTGCTCTTGAGCGCTTCTTATCATCATTTCACTTACTTCACTTATAGAAGTGGATATACCGCTGAAATGATATCTTTTGCTTTTATAAACCCAAAATATCTTGAGTCGTATGAATCTATATGATCTCCCACCAAAAACATATCGCCTTCCGGAATTTTCCCGGAGAATTCGAACTTTTTCAATCTTTCCCCGCCTAACGAATAATCTTTGGCTCTTGCTATCAATTTGTTTTTGCAATAATACTCATTACCAATATTTTTTATTTCTTCTCCGGCACTGCACCCTATTCTTTTTATCTGCAAATCCTCACCATCGTCTTCTATCATTCTTACTAATTTCGCGGGTAGGTCGTTTTCCTGCTTACTCTTTAAAAGAGAAAACATTACATAATTCCCGGTTTTTAATTTTTCTACTTCTTTTCCTTTGTTGATAAAATAGATTCTTTTATTAAGTGATTTCGTTGTTGTTACTGCAAAATATTTCGGAATTGCAGCACCAGCAATAACAATTAATATTATTACTATAAATATCTTATATTTTTTCCAAATGGCCATTTTGTTATTATTGTGAAAGTTCGACAATTTCCGCACCCCTCAGTATGACATCGCCCATTAATACTACCTTTCTTTTTCCAAGATCGTTTACTATTGCCTCCAGCTTATCCATATTGGCTTTAAATTGTTCTTCCGATATTTTACCGCTTACCAGGCCGCTTTTTTGCTTTTCCAAAAACCCCTTAATATCAATACCAACAATATTTTGATTAGTTTGTGATGGTTTAAGAATGTGATTATGATAAATATATATAGAGGCTGTTGTAATAATAACATTTAAGATAATAGTTATTATTAAATATTTGTATTTACTATCGTATTTTGCTATTTCGGGTTTATTTTCGCTTTGTTCTTCGGCCATATTTCGCTCCCATATATTTTCTTTTCTTTTGTTTCATTTATTATGCTATAATGTTTCTGTAAAAAGAGTATTTTATGATTATTTTAATGTTTATCATTATAATTGGCATCATTGTTCTGGCCAGAGTCTTTTCCCGATCCCGGGGAAAAGATGGATATATAACTATGCCAATCAATCCCTATAAACGGCCCAATAGCTACCCTTCGGATGATCCCCATTTGACAAATCCTGCGTTTTCTGCTTTTGGTAATAACCGTTCTCATTTTATTTTCTGGCATCATTGGAATGATTAAATTGTTCATTGACGCTTATTCCCCTTAAAGGGTGTGGATTGTATTATTCACACCCTTTTTTATTTCTTCTTTCCATCCTCCGACGGGCCGCTAATCCATTTTTTCAACTTATTTTTTGTGGTTTCGACTGCATCTACAATAGGTTGTGGATACGGTGTCATTTTATCTGCCGCAACTTGTTTTTTGCCTTTTACACCTGCAATTTTTTCATTCATATCTTTTTCATTTATCCCGGGTACTTTTGGTTTGTCACTAAGAGTAACGTCCTTTAAATCCGCCTTGTCTGTATATTTATTAACATCGTGCTTGAGCGATTCCCCTCTGACCCGATCTCTATCAATATTTTTTGCTACTTCTTTTTCCATCCCTGCGATTTTATGATCTGCCGATTGTGCTATATTTTCTCCCATTAACACTTTCGATGCCACATAGGCCGTGTCTGCATCCCTGCCCTCATACCCTTTGTTCATCATTTCCATGGCCTGCTCAGCTGAAACATTGTTTTTCTCCTTAAGATAATCTACCATTTCTCCGGTAATGTTTTGGCTCTGGTTTTCCGTTAAGGATACTGACCTCGATGCCATGTCCGAAATGTTCTTTGTTTCAGCAGATCCGACACTTTCATTTAATTGTTTTGCCCATGATTTTGAATCAGCGTTTGACAGGCTATTTTGCAAAGCATTCCTTTCACTCACACGAACTATTTTATTGAGCGATTCCGCTTCTTGTGCAGTAAGTGTATGCCCCCCTTGTATACCATCTGTTTTTGTTTTTCCTATGATCATCCCGCCAGTAAAATGTCCAGTTGCCGTTATACTTCCTTGGCCGCTGGCCATAAAACCTACTTGCATTACCGCATTTGTGTCTTTTCTGACTTCTTCTCTGACTGTTTGACTTAAGGAATTATCGTCTGACACTCTTTTTGATATCTCTTTTGCTATATCCTTTTGTGCTGAGTAGGCCACTTCTTTTGATGTCCGATTGTCCTTGGCAAATTGGTCTGTATTCGTATATACATTATTCCACCGTATGTCATTTTGTAGGCTCTTTGCTGCCGACTTTGTTAATTCTGCTTTGTTACTCAGTGTCATTTGCGGGTTAAAGTTTTTGACTTGCGCCCATGGCGTTCTTGCATCACGTTCATACCGAATTCCGTTTTCGTTTTCTATTACCCGCCATCCTTCTTTACTTTCTCCCCTCATACTTGAGGATCTTCCTGTATCTCCAATAACCGGTTCTGCACCGGATTGATGCCTTTGTATTACTTCCGCGCCGTCTCGCAGGTTTTGATCCTTGTATTCTGATGATTGCTGCCTGTCTATCTGCCCTTTGAAACCGCCCGCTGCTCTTCCTCTTGATATATCTATTACATTGTCTAAGCCGGCATCGTATTTCCCGCCACCAGCTGATACCTGATCCACTGTATTGCCAGCCGTTCCCTCTCGATATCGTTCGATTGTTTTTGATGCACCGCCAAACGCTTGCGTTGCCGCAATATCTCCTTTGGTAGTTCCTGTAAACTTGGCACCCCTGGCCACCGCATCTAACTCAAAATCATTGCTGCGGGCATTAAGCTGTGGCGCAATCGAACCCCTGAGCGCATCGGTGTACGCTGCCGCTGTCTGCGGCTCTCTGACCGCTCCCCCAATATGATGCCCGGTAGATGTAATCATTCCTGATATTCCACCGGCTATTGAGGTTAATGCATAATTTCCAAACTTACATATTACCGCTGATATTACAGCAGCAAACATAACGCTTCCCGCCCTCATATTCCCATATAAGTTTAAAGCTCGCTGACCGGCTGTAGGCCATAGTGTTGCCGCTGTATAACTCATTCCATGATCCCTGATATTTTGCAGTTCATTAAACGTCCTGACCATTACTAAATTATGAATAATTACATCACATATTCCCCAACACGTAACAAAAATGAAAAACCCTGCCACAATGCCAAGTGTCCGGACACTTAATGTTGTAGGGAGAAATAATATTAAAAATGGTATCATCCCAACAATTATGGCTTTAAATATAGCCTTTGCTATTGGAATGTACTGAGATGCTACTATTGTCGCCCCTTCCCCGCCAATAGAGGCTTGTTTGTTGGCTAATAATCCTTGCGCCAGTTCAGGGTTAAGTTTTTTTATTACCTGGTCTAACCTTTGTGCTAATGCCATATTTAAAATAAAAGATGTCGCCCCAAAAGTATTATTGTCATATAAATATTCAATCGTGGAGCCCAATATATTTTCACACCTTTGTACTTCTAGAGGATCACCCGTATTAAACCCCGCACTGGAACAGGCTCTTTTCTCCCATTGATTATATGTTGATGCTTGATTAAGAGTATTGCTGAGACTTCCCCAGGCGGTGCTACACGTTAGAGTTGTGCCTCCGGGATTACTGCTATCCCAATATGTAACCCATACAGCGGGACTTGCCGCTGCGCCCATCACTGTCAGTAAATCATTTGTCGTGTCCAGGTCGCTCATTGTTATTGCCGGCGTTGATTGCTGCATTTCGAAGAGGACACATTCTTTTACATACTCATCCAACGACTGATTTAAGTATGCATCCATTGTATTCAGCCCTGTAAATGCCAGAATAGTTGATATGCCTATTCCCCCGGCGGCATTATCGTATTGAGCGCCTGGCGGATAACCGCCCGACGTGGAAATAATATCCGATAGTCCTTTTTCAATCTTATTCAATATGCCGGCAACAGCAACCAGTCCATTGGGCACTTGCGGAATTGTTTGAAATTTATTGGCCACAGGATCGTATATTGTCAGATTCCCTTTCGGCACAATAAATGCCAGATATAACATAACCCCCAATCCTAAAGGCCAGGCCCAGGACAAGGATGATCCTTGTTTTGTGCCACTCATTAAACCAAATATTGTACCAAATCCCCCGAGGAAGATGCCCATTGTAATTACTGCAAAAAATAAAGTTTTATATCCATTATCTGCAAATATCAGAGTTAATATTCTCCATGCCTCTACCTCAATATCAAAGCCGTTCCATGTATAATAATCCATATCCAGAGCGTAACTTACAGACGCTTTAAGTATGATGCTGGCAATGATGATTATTTTGATAATACTTTTTATTTTCATATTATC
>JBEKMF010000011.1:0-29284 GCA_050008655.1 Smithellaceae bacterium | reverse complement strand
ACGCTTTTTTGCGAATCATCATGCAAGCGCCGATTGCCGAATCAACGTAAATCGGCTCTTTATGTTCATACCTTTTGCTGGGGAAACTTTTAGGAAATAGAAATTCAAGAAGAGATGTATTAGTTGCCAAAGTAAGTAATGTTGGAAATGATGCAACAGAGTTTTGTTTGCTGCCATCAGCGTTTAAAAGCTGTCCGCAAACAATTGCTGCTTCTTGATGCTGCTCGCAAAATGTCCACAATTTGTGTACGGCATTAGGTGTAAGTATCGCGTCCGTATTTAAAAGCAGAGCGTATTTGCCCTTCATGATGGCAAATCCCTGATTATTAGCGACACCAAAACCCTTATTCTCTTGATTAGAAATTTTTACGACTTGAGGGTATTGCCCCTCCAAAATAGCAAGTGAACCATCGGAAGAAGCATTATCAATTACGATAATCTCAAAGGCGATATTACCCATAGTCCGGTAAACAGAATTAAGGCAGTTTTGGATAAGTTCTTTCGTATTCCGGTTAACGATAATTACAGAAATATCTATTTTAGCGGGATGATCTTTGCTTGCGCGGTCATTCATTTATTTTTTCCCGCCTCGGTTGATTCTTATTAATTCGCTCAATTTTGCGTATTTAAAAAATTTATTGACGGAATCGGTTACGGCCAGGATAAGCCCCTGTCTTCCGTCAAGAAGTCCCAATCTTAAAAAATAATTCTGGATAAATGTAAAAAAAGCGCGCGTAAAAGCGGAGAAAATAGACGAACTTTTACCTTCCTTATAAGCTTCATAAGCACCCATCGTTGAGTATTTATCGATTTTCCGGAGGATTTTGGCCAGCGAGCTTTCCGTGAAATGTTCGATGGGGAAAGCCAACGCGCCGACAACGCCTTCAACTTTTACTGCTTCATGAACAGTTGCCGAGGTTATACGGCCGGCATCTTTCCGAAACAGACGCACGATTCTGTCCGGCCACCAGCCAGCGTGTCTAATCCAGCGTCCCTGAAAGTAATTTTTACGGGGAAAGCTAAATCCCGCTTCGGGCGTTTGCGGATCAGTTACAATTTTTTTTATGATTTCGACTGTTGGAGGCGGAACGCGTTCGTCGGCATCAAGAATCAATACCCAGGGTAGTCTGCATTTTTCTACAGCTGATTGTTTTTGTGGGCCGAAGCCGCGCCACTCTTCAGAATAAATTTCACAACCAAACTCTTCGGCAATTTTTAAAGTAGTATCAGTGCTGCCCGAATCAATAACGACTAGCTGTTCGGCAAAGGAAATGCTCAGCAGACAAGATCGAAGATTATCTTCTTCGTTTTTTGTTATTATAGCTACGGAAAGAGAAACTTTTTCCATAAAGACTATCCCCGCTTTAGCTTGACGCATTAATATTGTTGATAGGTGCTTTATGAATCATAATTATATCGGCATCAACTTTTATTATCCAATCGCGACGCTTTGAGGTCACTAATTTTTTTACTTCGTTTAAATATATTTTCCTAATCAAAAAATTTGTTTGCATATTTTTTATAATAAGCATAAAAATGCGGACGGTGCAAACTATAATTACTGGTTTTTAAATGAGTTTAAAGAACAATAATGCTATGGGAGCATAATAAAAAAGGATAGAAAATATGCTCAAAATATTTTCCACGATTATTAATGGCGAAGGAGATAAAACTGAAATATTTTTCCGTCTATTGGATTATTTAATTCCCCTTTTCATGGCTATTTATATATTTTTAAATCCCTTACCCATGGCTGCCGTAAGTGAATTTTGTTTTTATCTTTCTCTATTGGTTTTAATTATACTTCTTGTTTTTAGAAAGACCAACTTTACCCTGCGTTTGCCCCTGACGCTGCCTCTTGTATTATTTTTTCTCTGGGCTGTTTTCGGTTTGTTTTTTACGCTTGATTTTAAAAACACTCTTCATGATTTGCGCGGTCATTTACTGGAATATCTGATTATTTTTTATTTATTGGTAAATTACTTCCATTCACAAAAAAGGCTTGAAATTCTCTCCGTGATCGTTATTGCTGGCGCAACAGTTTTTTCTTTTGGGGCTGTTATAAGTTATTATTTCATCGATGGTAATTCCTTTTCGACAAGGCTGGGACTCACTTTCAAAGAAATGCATACCGACTATATAGGTTTTATTACGATCTTTGCAATTACTCTTGCTTTCAATAGATTGCAAAATAGCAAAGTAATGGCCAATACGCTGCTTTTCTTGCTATGTATTGTTGTATTGTTCATTTCGACATTACTTACTCAATCCCGGGGAACTTTAATCGGTTTATTTACGTCGTTGATTATTTTATGCTTCAGCAACAAAAAAATTATTATTGTTGCTATAGCAGTTCTAATTCTCGCATTCTTTTTGCCGGGCTTGAAAGACAGATTTGATCATGAAAAAATTATCCACAATGAAAGAGTTAAAATGAACCGCCTCACATTGGAAGTGATTAAAAAATATCCAATTGTAGGCATAGGCTTTGGTATGCAGATTTATGGTAATCCCAATCTTGTTGATTTAGAAAAATTGAACAGTCAATTACCTGCTCAATACCAGCAGGAAAGGATTGTCACATCCCCACACAACACCGTCCTGGATATAACGGTAAGAACCGGAATTGTTGGTCTTGTTTTATTTTTAAATATTTTGCTGACTTCTTTTTTTATGCTGTGGAAAATATTAAGATTGACGAAAAGCGAATATTTTAAGTCATGGGCGATATGTCTTTTTGCCTGCTTTGCTTCATTCATGATTCAGGCAATGGTTGCTGATACTACTTTTGGTTCGCGGATAGTTGTCTTTTATACAATACTGGCGATGATAACGATTTTGTGGAATCTTGTACAAAAAGAAAAAAACGAAAATGTTATTACTTCTTAGGATGTTAGTAGAATTAGTTGTGTCGCTACAACATAAATCTATTAACACCTTACGCCTTACGTACGCCTTACGAAAATCCCGCTAAGCGCCGTAGAACTCACCGGCGACTACGATTTCGGTATGTTTTTTATAGAGTTACGATTGTATGCTCATTATGATAATCCTTCTTTATCGACTCTGACCTAAAAGCAGCAGCCTTGTTATTTTCAGCCGTTTCATAAGCAACAATGTAAGAACTAGAGAAAGAGTCAGAGATACCACCGCAGCGGAAAGATACTGCCACACACCGTTGCCGAATCCAACGAGAAAATATTTGTGACACGCATAAATATCCAGCGTCAACGTCCCTAACCAGCATAAAAATAAATAAACCCTCGTTTGCCTGATTCTTTCCAAAATAAAGGATGAAAAAGCAATCCCCAAAAAGGACACTGCGTATTTATAGATGGAAACGATTAGCCGGGCAATGCCCTTGTCATTGAAGAGTTGCAACAGAAACGGATAAAAAGTCGGGAATTCGTTCCTTTTCCAACCAAGAACTAAAACAGGAAAGGCGATAACGGCAACGGCATAGATGATGTTGCGTTTTCTTTTCAGCACATCCAGATATTTAAAAACAAAAAAACCAGCCGCATAATATGGGAAATACTGTTTCACTTCAGATAAGCCCAGAAAATCAGCAGAAGCGGCCCGCGAAAGCAAAATGGCCGCGAGGACAAAATAATTCTCCCAGCGCAACCAGTTTTTATAGCGGACAATCTTCAGCACCGTAAACAGAAGAAAGCTATTGAGGAAAAGAACCCATAAAAACCATAATCCCCGCGCGGGCGATTGCATCAAATCAAACAAATAGGAAGGTAGGCTGACATCCGTTTGAAAGCGAACGAAGACATAGCCAATAAGGTACCAGACAAAAAAAGGCACCAGAAGACGAAGGGCATTTTTTTTCAGGTAATTCCAAAGAGAATAGTGAAATTGCGTGGCCAGAATAAATCCACTCAAAAACATGAACATCGGCATTTGAAAAGAAAAGACTATCCTATAAAGCAGATTATTATCATAATTAGGATCGTTGATTTGAATTGAATGACCAAGAACAACGAGAATTATGGCCACTCCTTTCAAAGCATCAATGTGATGATCTCGCCCCTCCGCCAATGCCTCGTCTATTTTCAGGAAAGTTTTGATTTTGTCCAAAAAAATCATAATATTCATAAAGTGCTCCTATTGTAAAACAATCACTTTCTTTTGTGCCAGGCCCAAAGCATGCCAACAGGGCAGCGGCGGGTAAGAAATCCCTGCTTTTTGAAAAAAGATTCCAAAGCGTCAATGTTCTGGTCTTCTCTTTGTCCCCAATGGACTTCCATGGCGATTTGGTCAATCCGCTGTAAATATCCGGCAGGACAATTGTATAAGATATCGTACTCTGCTCCTTCGCAATCCATTTTCAACAAATCACATTTGCCGATGCTGTTTTCGTCCATTAATCTTTGAAGAGTAACGCAGGGCACGGCAAGAGATTTTTCCGCCGCCTTCCCGGAAGGGAACATAGTGGCGCTGGTGGTGAAAGAATCGGTGGTATCAAAGTTTAAATTAATTTCTCCGGAATGCCCGGCCACTGCCAGAGGGAAACAGCTGATTTTACAGGTATCATTCAAATCTCGGTGGTGTTTGAGTTGAGCATAATTAACCGGCACCGGCTCAAAGGAAAATATTTTAGCACGTGGACAAAGTGAGGCTGCAAAAAGCGTAAAATAACCGGCGTTTGCCCCAATATCAATAATTGTAGAATCTGAAGGAATATCTCTCTCCAAACCGGTAAGATAGCATTCATCCATAAATATCTCTTTGAATGTTTGTAAAAGCCTTATGGGTACTTCCACAATCACGCCGTTGCGGGTTTCGAATATAAGTGTCTTTAAATTGGTAAGGCCATATTTGTAGGCTAGATAAAGCTGCCAATTTTTAAAAGTTTTAAATAAATGATAGTATCTTTTCATCAAATTACCCTTTTATTCCGTGTTCGATAACACATCGACTAAATTATTTAAACATCATTTTTTCTTCGTGTTAATACGGGAGAACGGATCAGAGAAAAGGAATATGTTGTTAAAAGTAACCAATGATGAACCCTTTAATCAATCATTATTGTATAGAAATCTGTAAGCTTTTTTGAGTGCGTTTACCTTGCACCACCACGAGTTATTCCACTCCATAGGCATGTTTTTACAATTAGCGCAGCCATAAACTAAATAATCATATTTTTTCGGTTGAAGATTAGGGTAATCGTCAATTATGTCATGCAAAAAAAATGAATCCTCCGGTTTCATAAGCGCGGCTAAATCATTACCCAGAGCAGCTTCTGTAGTGCAGTTGCCATCATAAGTCGGCAATTCTTTTTCAGATACAGGAGGATAGATACAAAGTGGCGCTCGACCATTTTCCATTTGTTTTTCAATATGCAAAGTTTTTTTTATAGCTTTTTTCAGTTTTTTGCTCCTGGATATTTTAGGATTTGGATCCAGCGGTGTGCCTTCAAAAGGCGGACCATTGAAACAGCGGACACGCGCATGACGCGGAAGTATATCGTGCATGTGAAACATTGCATCATTTTTGGATGCTCTGAGAACATGTGTTTTTATAAACCAGCGGGCAAAGGTGTCCGTGTGCAGGCTGTCGAGAAAATACAAATTAAAATCGTTAGGCGACGAAACAGATGTTATCTGCGCGTCACCGACATGAAGTTTCACAAAATCATTAACTTGATATGTGTTAAAGACTGTGGCGGCTGATTTCGCTGCTTTTGGATCTAACTCGTAACTAAATATTAGTCCGCCTTGATTTTTTTTAAGCGCAAGAGCCATAAACATTGTTGAATATCCCGAAGATGCGGAAATTTCCAAAATTCGTTTCGGTTTTAAATAGCGTACAAGACAATAGAGAAGCTGGCCGGAAAGCCAGTCGTATTGTCCTTGCGTAAGAAATATCTTTCTATTATAGCGATTTTCCGGTAGAAAAGCTAACTCGACAGTTTCATGTCCATAGTCGTCGGCAGCTTTTTTAAATAAATCACTAATGCCCATAATTAATTCCTTGTTCCTTTCTCTTAAATAATCAAGCTTCTATCATGAGCACATTTAATAGTGCAAGCGAACATTTAGATCAGCATTCGCGAGACAAATTAATGCCATTTCAAAAAAGAGCAAAGAATTTTGCGGCAAGAATGATTATGCCCAAGAAGTCTTGAATCTATATCCGCAAAATAACAGATAGGTCGGCATAAAAGCACCTAACTTTTTAATTTAATACCCTGCAATTAAACATGATTTTTTCTTCTTTTTGTGGTAGAGCTATCTCCAAAAAAATAGCAAAAAAATTTTACTTTATGCTTAATATTGCGGTGGTTATACCTAAATATGGTTTGGTCGGAGGAGCTGAACAATTTGCTTGTGAATTAACTCAAAGGCTTTGTGCCCGTAACGAGGATAATTTCCACGTTTTTGCCAACCGCTGGCAGACATCATCCGCCGCGATAAGGTTTCATAGAGTTCCTATTATTTCTTTCCCTAAATTTCTAACCACAGTCAGCTTTGCCTATTTTATCCGCCGTCAGTTGCGGGAAAATATTTTTTCTTTGGTGCACAGCCATGAAAGGATTTTTGCTGCCGATATATTTACTTTGCATGGTATTCCTCATAGGTATTGGGTTCATAATGTGCGCCGGAAAAAGATGAGTTTCTATGATTTAGTTACAGCCTGGGTCGAAAAAAAACTTGTCGAGGAAGGCAATTGCAAAAAGTTTATTGCCGTATCTAACCTGACCAAAGATATTTTTCTTAAAGAATATAAGGTTGATCCCGAAAAGGTAGCCGTTATCAATCCGGGTGTGGATTTAAACGAATATGCCGCTGAGGATAAAGAACTTTGCCGCAGGGAAATCAGGAAAGAATATAGGGTCAGCCCTGACGAGCTGGTTATTTTATTTGCTTCCATGAACTTTGAAATCAAGGGACTTGACGCCGTTATGCTTGCCCTGGCAAGGCTCAAAACCCGGGGGGGGAAATTTAAGCTGATTATTGCGGGTAAAGGAAATATAAGAAAGTATTCTCAAATGGCGCGAAAAACACAAATTGCCGACAGTGTTGTTTTTACCGGCACATTGAATAAGGAAAAACTGATCAAGCTTTATTTAGCCGGCGATATGTATATCATGCTTTCCAAGTTCGACACTTTCGGCATGGTCGTTCTCGAGGCTCTGGCGGCAGGATTGCCCGTAATTATCAGTGGCAATGTCGGCGCCAGAGACCTCGTGCGAGAAGGCGAAAACGGTTTTGTAATTAACGATACGTCCGATGCTGATTACGTTGCCACAAAGATTGAAGCGCTCCTCGACGAAAACATTCGCCGGGCAATGGTTCAGGCCGCTTACCATACTGCGGAGCAAAATAGTTGGGACATGGTTACTGAGAAATATCAAGAAATATACTCAAGCCTTCTGACCTCCCGCAAAATGATGCGGCTATCCGGGTGATATTATGGATGTGTCGATAATAATAGTTTCTTACAATACCGCCCGTTTGATTGCCGATTGTCTCGCCTCGCTGGAAGCTTCCCGTGGTGCAGAAAAAGAAATATTTGTCGTGGATAATGCTTCAGCAGATAACTGCATCGAGCTAATTACCACGCGCTTTCCCGCTGTAAAGATTATTGCCAATCAGGAAAACAAAGGTTTTGGCCCCGCAAACAATCGAGCGCTCAAAGATTGCCGGGGGCGTTATGTAGTCTTTCTTAACCCCGATGCTACAGTTGAACCGGATACTTTGCGCAAAGCGATTTCTTACATGGAAGCAAACCAGCAAATCGGGCTGGCCGGAGCCAAAATACTCAATCCCGACGGAAGCCTGCAACCTTCGGTATCATACAAATACCCTGGCGAAAAATTCGCCACAGACGCAATTGTCGGCCTACCAGGAGATATTGCCTGTGTTTTAGGCGCCTTTATGATCGCCCGTAAAGAACTGATTAAAGAAATAGGCGGCTTTGACGAAGATTTCTTTCTTTATGGCGAAGATCAAGATTTATGTCGGCGAATCCGTAAAACCGGTTTCAGTATCGGTTATATAGAAGACGCAAAAGTTTTTCATCGGGGAGGGCAAAGCGAAAAGGAAACCGCGCCAGCGGAACTTTTCGCTAAAAAAATAAAAGCGGAATATCTTTTTTATCAAAAGCATTATACTGCTCAAACCATTGAGAGGATTAAAAAAGCGCAGAGGTTGAAAGCTCGGTATCGATTGATTACTTTGAATTTAATTTCGCCTTTTGTCCGGAATAAAGATAAGCTCAGAAATAAAATAGAATGCTACAAAATCGCCTTGAATAAGGCCAAAGGTTAGAAGCCGATACCTATATGATATTTTTATATTTGTTATTTGTAGTTGTTTTGATTTTAATGTTCCTGGAATTCACAATGCTTTTTTTAGTGCGTAATCCCAAGATCTTGCAAAAACTTTCTCGCAAGCTGCAAAATAGCATTGGTTATTTATACGTTCAAGGCGAGAGAAAAATAATGCAATTTCATGAAGAAAGCGGCCAGTACCATCCAGAATTTGGCTATACGTTAAAACCGGGCGAATTTATTTTTACGGAAAGAGAATTCAGTAACGCTTATTTCGTTAATTCTTTAGGCGTGCGTGATACCGAAGAGTCTCTCGACACGCCGGAAATTATAGTCGCCGGCGATTCTTATGCGTTGGGTTGGGGAGTTAATCAAGAGGAAACTTTCGCCAAATTACTTGAACAAAAAATAAGCTGCAAAACGTTAAATATGTCGGTCCCTTCATACGGGACGGTTCGCGAAATGATGATGTTAAGAAAAGTTGACCGCGCTAAATTGAAATGTTTGATAATTCAATATTGCAACGATGATTATGACGAAAACAAGAGATTTTATTTGAACGGGAATCGGCCGCAAATAATGCATGCCGAGACTTTTCAGCAATTGACGGCGAAATATAGCCGGCCCTCAAAATATTTTTTCGGCAAATATTTGCTGATGAAAATCCAGAAAAAAGCGGAAGAGTGGAAACCATCTTCAGCAATAGCCGCCACTGAATGTAAATTGGACGATGTGGACTTGTTTTTACATGTTTTAAAACAAAACGATAAAATGCTCTCGTCTTTACCTATTATTGTTTTTGAAATGAATGGAAGGGATCAGACCAATGTTTTTACTACCGGCTTAATACAGAAAGCGGCTGACAAAAAAAATCCACCATTTATTCGAAACATGATTGTTTTGGACATGTCGCGATATTTACAAGATAAGCATTTTTATGTACTCGATGGTCACTTAACTTTTCAGGGAAGCATTATAGTTACCGATGTGTTGTATAATACTATAAAAGAGGCTGAAATAATTTAGCTATGGGAAAAGTTGATACTGTATGTATCATTTGCGGCGTTTCCCGGCGCGGTCTTCTTTATGCCGATGATCAATGGCAAGTGTATCAGTGTGAAAATTGCGGGTTAGGGGTGCTTGATCCCCGTCCTGATAAAGACGAATTAAACAGGCTCTATACGGATGATTATTTTCAAAGTCATTATCAAGAAGAACTCGCTTTAAACTCCGCAAAAATGAAACAGCGATTGAGACAGGAAGATCATCGTTTGCGGTTTTTTTATAAATTCAAAAAAAGCGGCAAAATCCTGGATGTCGGATGTGGTCGAGGTTATTTTTTGCTGGCGTGCCGCAAACGGGGCTATGAAGTGGAAGGAATTGATATATCTGAGACCGCGGCTATGCATGTTCGTAAAGAGTTTAAAATCCCTGTTCATGTAGGTGCATTGGAAAGCATTAAGTTGAAAACAGCTTCTTTTGATGTAGTTACGATGTGGCATTCGCTGGAGCACACTACGGATCCCAATTTATATATTCAATCCGCGCATAAATGGCTCAAGAAAGAAGGCATTTTGGTAGTTGATGTGCCCAATTATGAAGGGTACGATGCCCGCAAATACTGGCGGGACTGGGCTCACTGGGATTTACCTTTTCATTTTTATCACTTTACGCCGAAGGCAATAATTGCTTTGCTGGAAAAGCACGGTTTTGAAGTTATTCGTAAGAAAAGTTACCTATCCGATTATGTAAAAGGAAGGCTGGAAAGTAAGGCCGTCCCGAGTTTTCTGGCGCGCATAATTGCACGATGCTATTCAGGCGGCGGGTTCGCCGTGGTGGCAAGAAAAATTATGGATATGACTTGATGAATAAAAAACATTATTTGGATAACTTAATCAACGCTAAATTATTTCGATTTGATCATCTGGAGGTTGGCGGCATTGATAATGAACCCGTAACAAAAATTTTTTCCGCCTCAGTTTTGGAGCAGGAATTTTGTCTGTTTGCCAATACAATTCTTACCGGTGATGAATATATTCAATTTCTGCATCGGCGAATTTCAAATGCAATGCAAAATAAACTGCCGCTGCCAGTCGCGCGCTTTGCGGACGGTGAATACGCTTTTTATAAATATACACTGGGTTGTAACGGCCTTTACAATCAGGCAGAATCAATTGAAATCATCAAAAAAGTTATGCCCCAACACATTAAAGCTATGGAATATTTGGAGGCAAACGGGTTTTTTGCTCCGCTCGTGTATCCTGGTAATTCCCATGTTGCCGCTCAAGGATTTTTCTCCTTTTTGCAAAAAAATGCGAATTCAACAGGAACTGATTTTTTGGATTTTCTCCGCTCAGCGGGAATAAATCTGACAACGGAAAACTACATTCCCTTCTATATCGTTTATGCCTATTTAACTTCCCGTGAATTTGCCGCCGCTATGAATGATAAAAATATTTGTATTTTAAATTCTGAATATAATAAAGATAATTGCTGCAGGTGGTTTGCCCGATTCTCCAGTCATCCCCATTTAAGTTTTGTCGATATTCCGGCAGAATATATTGCTACGCGCTGGGAAAAAATTAAAAAAGGTTTATTGGAAAAGATCTCTCCAAATACGGATTTGTGTCTTGCAGGTGCTGGCGTGGGGGCCCTTCTTATTTGTGCCGATATCGCCAAAATATTTTCTATTCCCGCCATTGATGCCGGGCATGTTTTGAATATGATGAATGATCGCGTCGATAAATCCAATGGCGTACGGCTTTATACTTTAAGAAAAAGCCTATGAATGATCCAATGAAAAAATACCACTGTCAATTCAGAATGTGGAAAGATAACCGCAGACTGAGACGAGAAAATTAATTTTACGTATAGATATTCACCAAATTGGGATTAAGCGTTCCTGATGAACATAATTTAAAACAAGAATTAAAAAAAGATTGCCTAAACTTGCAGTCAAAACGAAAAGATCACTAAGCATTATCGCTCTTTATCATCAGTACAACTCGGAAGATGCAGCACTCAAACTATCTTTGGAAGAATTCGGTAATGTTAGTCATTGTAAAGGTTGATTCTAACATATTATTATTTTTTATTTGTTTCAACTACATATCAATGGCTTTCGACTTAGAATTGAAGTGAGGATTACCACTCGAACTTTAGCATTTAACAGCGTTTTGGAATTGGAGGCATCGCACTGTTTGTTCGTCCTTGTTCGGTATGTGCGAACACCCAGCGGCGAGCCCTAAATGTCCAGTTAAATAAATTTTATCTTTTTTCCATTTTTATACTTCCATAAAATTATTCTCTTGAAATTTTAACCCAACTATCACAGCAAATATCAGAATTGGTTGAAAACCAAGGATATGGGGCAACTATAATTTTATTCTGATTTTGATTAAGCCATGCACCCCACCATGAATAACTGCTGTTCGCTAAAACTGCATGCCGGCATAAAGACATTAAATGCATATTTTCATAATATTTTTCTTTGCCTACATTTTTAGTTCCAATAATTTCAAAAGGAAAGCCTATATTAAGATTTTTTAATGCCCAATCGGGATCCTCTGCCGAAAATACAAAATATTTAGGATTTTCAACCCTTTGGGCAATATATTCAGCGCCCTTTTTGTAGTATTCAACCGAACACATTATCTTATTGGCATCTGTTGTTGCCAGATAATCACCTCTCCTTACCTGTATAAAAACAGCATTGTGGGCGTTTAAGATTTTATCCGCAAGCTTTTGATTTTCGTTATCTTTAAAGGACGGAAATCGAAAGGTTGAAATTAAAAAACTAGAAATATCTTTAAAATATTTTTCACTTTGAAAATAACCATCATAATAAGCATCTCCTGAGATTTTAAAAAGTTCAGGCTCATAACAATTATTTTGCTTTTCTCGAACAATATTGTCCGATAATATCCTATCTTCCATATGTAATTTTTGTCTTATAAATTGAGGAATTTTTAAAAGCGGTTTATTTTTTACTTCTTTAATTTGTTTTTTATCTGCAAACAGAATATCTAAATTAAAGATACCCAATTCATAGTCTTTTATACAGATCCCCCTTTTGTCAACCCCGCTGTTTCCTATTTCTTCTTTTTTTCTGGCTTCAAAATTAAGTTTGTCAAAAAGAACTTCTTCTTGATTAAAAAAAAATAATGCTTTTCCAAAAGCATACTGAAACATTTGATTGCCTATCCCACCCATTAACCTTACTATTTTCATTGTAATTATCTCTGTTTAAATCTCATGTGTTTTTACTTCTTTTGGTTTATTTAAGTGATTATTTTTTTCGTCTTTGGTCGCTATTTGCGCGGCCTCAAGCGTATTTTTCATCAGCATGGCGATAGTCATCGGTCCTACACCCCCGGGTACCGGTGTAATATAGGATGCTTTAACTGCTACTTCGTCAAAAGCCACGTCCCCGGCAAGCTTGCCGTTTCTTAAGCGATTCATGCCCACATCGATGACAGTGGCGCCTTTCTTGACCATATCCGCTTTGATCATCCCGGCTTTGCCGACGGCAACGATCAAAACATCGGCGTGTCCAGTGACTGCGGAAAGGTTTTTTGTGCGCGAATGGCAAATCGTAACAGTCGCATGTTGCGCCAGAAGCAAAAGCGCTATTGGTTTGCCGACAATATTGCTGCGGCCCACGACTACCGCTTCTCTTCCCGCAAGTTCAATGCCCGTGCGACTGATTAATTCCATGATACCCTTCGGTGTACAGGGAACATATAAAGGATTCCCGGTAACTAGCTTACCCATGTTGTGAGGGTGGAAACCGTCGATATCTTTGTGCGGGTCAATAGCGGCAATGATTTTATCGGAACGGATATGTTTAGGCAGAGGAAGTTGTACTAGGACGCCGTGAATAAGCGTATCCGCATTTAATTTATCGATTATGCCCAGCAGTTTTGTTTCAGTTGTATCTATGGGTAACCGATACTCACGGGATAAAAATCCGGCCTCTGCGCAGGCTTTGGCTTTTTTTGCCACATAGACTGTCGATGCCGGGTCTTCTCCAACGAGAATTACGGCAAGTCCCGGCACAACTCCGGTTTTTTCTTTCAACGCTAGAGCCTCCTTGCTGACCTCTTGGCGAATTTCCTGCGCTATCTTGTTGCCATCAATGATCACGGCCATAAATCCTCTCGCTTGCAATATTGCAAAATTCTGCCTGCTTATCAGTGAATACTGGTTTGATGGGAAGAATATAAATTTGGTTAATTTATTTTACTTGATATTCCTTAATGACGCTAATTAGTTTTTCCACTTCTTCCGGCGGCAGTTTGCCATTGTAAACATAGCGGCAGATCCTTTCTTTATCCAAAACAACAATATCGGAAGAGTAATTTTTAAGCCCCCATGCCTTTATTATGTTGTAATCTGAATCAAGCAATATAACCGAGCCGGTTTTTTCCTGTCTGCTTTTTATTACTCGTCTAATAATCATATTGGGTAATTTGCTGGCTTTGAGATTAGTAATACATAAGCTCATATAATTGTTTTTTCGATCCAGCCCATCGTCTTTGAGCAGGGCGTCTTCAACGTGCCTATTCCAGGTTTTTTTATCAGGGTCGTTATAGAAAATAGAAATGACCCGTCCCTGGAATTCTTGTGAGTCGAGTGTATAAACTTTTCCCGAATAATCTTGTAGAGAGAAATTGGGAGCCATTTCGCCGATTTTCAGTTCACCCGCCCACGCGATAGAAGCACTCCACAATAAAGCAAAAAAAATAACTGCCAAAGACTTTTTCATTTGATCCTCCTTTTTAACCGCCCTTAAATCAACTTAGAGGTGTCGAGTTTGAGGCAATTTAATGTGAGCAGGATGCTGGGTGCTGGGTTTATAATAACTACCGTGGATTATAAGGCAAAACCTCCATCCAGGCAAGAAAAAAAACTGCTTTTTCCCAACGCAGACAAATATCGCTCCGGCTTTCATTATCTTGTTGAAAAATAGCCGTTTCTTGTGCTAAGTAAACACGCAAAATTTGAAGGGGTACAAGGATCTTGGACAAAATTAGTTTAGCGCTCTTGCTGGAAGAATCAGCCAACAAATATGCCGATAGAACGGTTCTAATCTCTGACGATAAAAGAGTTATTTATAGTCAACTAAATAGAAACGTCAACGCGGTTGCGCATTTACTAAGTGAAACAGGTGTGGTCAAGGGCGATAAAGTTGCTCTGATGCTTCCCAACATTCCTGAATTTTTTTACTGTTATTTTGCCGCGGTAAAACTGGGGGCTGTTGCTGTTCCTTTGAATACTTCTTCTACACCATATGAACTGAACTATCTCTTGGAAAACAGCGATGCTAAAGTGTTGATGACGGTGGAAGCGGCACGAAAAAGGTATGAGGAAATTCAAAATAAACTCTCCACCTGTCAAAACTTAATTACAGTTGATTCGCCCGCTGAAAATTCGCCTTTCAGGAGGGCCCTGAAATCAGGAAATTTTTCCAATCCGGGGGAGACAATATCTCCCGATGACCCCGCCGCTATAATTTATACATCCGGTCTGACTGGGAAATCTTTAGGGGCGGTTCTCACCCATCGCAATCTGTGCTCTCAGTCTCATTTGATACATTCTTGTGTGAAAAGAACTCATTTGGATATAGGACTTTCTCTCATCCCTTTATTTCACTCTTTTGGCTCGACCGTCAACATGATCAATGTTATTCGTACAGGCTGTAGCGTGGTAATGATGGATAGATTCACTATGGATGGACTTTTTAGCGCCATTCAAAAAGAAAAAATAACGTACATATGCGCTGTACCTCGTCTTTATCTGGGAATGATGTTTCATGAAGGTGCGGCCAATTACGATGTCAGCTCTCTGGATGTTTGCGTGACCGGAGGAGCGCCGATGCCGGCAGAATTTATCCCCGGTTTTGAAAATCAATTCGGTGTAAAGGTTGTGGAAGGTTATGGCTTGACAGAAGCCTCGCCGGCTTGTTCCTTTAACATGCTCGACAGGCCGCAAAAACCGGGTTCCATCGGCATGGCCGTTCCCGGCACGAAAATTAGAATTGTCGATGAAAATGGTTGGGAACTGCCCCGTGGTGAAATAGGCGAGCTGATCGTAAAAGGCGATAACGTCATGCAAGGCTATTATAAGGACAAGGCGGCAACGGCAGCTGTTATTAAGAATGGCTGGCTCTACACCGGCGATTTGGGCAAAATGGATAATGATGATTATGTTTTCCTGACCGGTTTGAAAAAAAGGATGATTATTACCAGCGGATTTAATGTTTATCCGAAAGAGGTGGAAGATGTTCTAAATATGCATCCCGCAGTGCAGGCAGTAAGGGTTTTGGGTAAACAAGATTTAATGCGGGGAGAAATTGTCAAGGCTGAAATTGTAAAAAATGACGGCTCGATGATTGATGAGAAAGAAATTCTCAAATATTGCCGGATTTATCTTTCTCCTTATAAAGTGCCGCGGGAAGTGGAGTTTGTCCGGAAGCTAGATATTTAAATCTCTATAACATAGATAATAATTGAAGGAGCAAGAAATGAAAGAGGCAGTAATTGTCAACGGTTCCAGGACTGCCGTAGGAGAATTCGGCGGATCGTTAAAAGGCATTAAAACAGTCGATCTTGGAGCTTTAGTAATCAAAGAAGCGCTGAGGCGCTCCGGACTTAGACCTTCGGTTAATGACTTATTAAAAAGCTTCCGGCCTACTGCAGTAGGTAAATTCGAAATGACGGAAATCACCAAAAAATATTATGATTACAGTGAATCCTTAAAACCAGTTTACGTAGACGAAGTAATCATGGGCAACGTATTACAGGCAGGACAAGGCCAAAATGTCGCGCGGCAATCGTCAATTTATGCCGGCATTCCGGAAGAAACCAATGCTTATACAGTGAATAAAGTTTGTGCCTCCGGCTTAAAGGCCATTGCTTTGGCTGCTCAGGCCATTCAATCAGGAAATGCCGAAATTATTGTCGCCGGCGGCATGGAGAATATGAGCAACGCGCCTTTTGCACTGCCCGATGCCCGCTGGGGATATCGCATGAGCATGCCCTTTAGCCAGATTACCGACTTGATGGTTTATGACGGCCTCTATGAAATATTTAACGGCTATCATATGGGCTTAACCGCGGAAAATATTGCCGCCCTTTATAAAATATCGCGTGAAGAGCAAGATGAATTTTCCCTGAAAAGTCACCAAAGAGCGCGGGCGGCCAATGCCGCCGGAACCGTCGCCGATGAAATAGTTCCAGTGATTGTTCCCCAGAAAAAAGGAGAGACCAAAATCTTTAATGTCGATGAGCGGCCTATGGATACATCGCTGGAAAAAATGAGTAAACTGCCGGCGGTTTTCAAAAAAGACGGCACGGTAACGGCGGGGAACGCTTCCGGGATCAATGATGCTGCCGCAGCGGTTGTGATTATGAGTGCCGAAAAAGCCAAAGAATTAAAACTCACAGCCCTGGCCAAAATCAAGGGATTTGCCAGCGGTGGGGTTGATCCGGCCTATATGGGATTAGGTCCCATTCCGGCAACACGAAAACTTTTTCAAAAGCTCAACTTAACCATGAAGGATATTGATCTTGTGGAATTAAACGAAGCCTTTGCATCTCAATCGCTCGCCTGCATTAAAGAATTGGGAATTGATATGGAGAAGTGCAATCTCAACGGCGGCGGAATTTCAATCGGCCATCCGATTGGCTGTTCCGGTGCCCGTATTACCTATACGCTGGCTATGCAGATGAAAAAAAAGAATTTAAAACGCGGGCTGGCTTCGCTTTGCATCGGCGGCGGTCAGGGAATGTCTATCGTTCTGGAGAGAGCGTAGCGCGAAATTGCTGCCATATCTTTGCAAAACGTAGTGCTGCGATCCGAATTTTTCTTCCCTTCCTCAAGAGCTTGCTCGGCCCATCGTTCATCGGGTAACCCTCTGCTGTATAAGGTATAGAGAAAGGAGAATTCTATAGGGCAAGTTCTGCGAACATGATGAAGCGTTGAATATTTCATTAAAGATAAAAATGTTATATTTGTTTGCTGCTATTAATTAACCAAACAGGCTTAATATTTTTAATATTTAAGGATAAATTAGTGCTTTTCAATTCCTATTTATTTATTTTTATATTTTTACCGCTGGTTGCCTTATTATATTTTCTCTTACATAAATATACGTCCGTTTTCTGGGCGCGGCTGGCACTTCTTATTTCTTCCCTTTTATTCATGTCTCTATGGAATATTTATTTTGCTGCGGTGCTGATACTTTCCGTGCTTTTTAACTTTGCTCTGGGTTCAATATTATCCAATGCGGTCACCAGCGCAAATAACAAAAGCAAAAAGATCGTTTTTCTGGCCGCCATTACTGGCAATATTTTGCTTCTGGGTTTCTTCAAATATACCAATTTCTTTCTTACCAGCGTTAACTCTTTTTTCTCTGTCCAGATAAATTTGCTCAATTTAATTGTCCCCATCGGGATAAGTTTTTATACTTTTATGCAAATTGCCTGGATTACCGATATCTACCGTCATGGTGGATTCCGTTACGATTTTGTCAGCTATTGCCTTTATGTTACTTTTTTCCCTTACGTTATTTCCGGACCTATCGTTTACCATAAAGAAATAATTCCACAGTTAGAATCAAAAGAGGCTCAAAAATTTAATATTGACAATTTATGCCGTGGAGTCTTTATTTTTTCTATCGGTCTTTTTAAGAAGACAGCCATTGCCGATACGCTAGCGATAATAGCCAATGGTGGATTCAACGCTTCCTCTGCGCTTGGTTTTACCGAGGCTTGGCTTACCAGCCTTTCGTTTACCATGCAACTTTATTTTGATTTCAGCGGCTATACGGACATGGCTATAGGCGCCGCCCTCATTTTTAATATTGACATTCCGGCAAATTTTAATTCCCCCTATAAATCACTGGATATAAGGGAATTCTGGCATCGCTGGCATATAACATTATCGCGCTTTCTGCGTGACTATATCTATATTCCTCTGGGTGGCAACCGCAGCGGTGAATTGAGGACATTAACCAACCTGATGTTGACTTTTTTGATCGGCGGCCTCTGGCATGGCGCGGCATGGACATTTGTCTTCTGGGGCTTTTTGCATGGCTTAGGGTTGGTTGTGCACCGGCTGTGGATAAAAACCGGCTTTCATTTAAATAAAGTTTTCGCCTGGTTTCTAACCTTTAATTTTGTAAATATTGCCTGGATTTTTTTCCGGGCTAAAAGCTGGAATGATGCGTTGAAAGTACTGAAAGGTATGGCTGGAATTAACGGCATCTTTATTTCGCCTAATCTCGCCGACAATCCTTTCTGGCAGAAATTGACAGTAATTGGAATCAGATTCGGCGAATGGCGGGAAAATCTTCCCAACACGGAAACTATCATTTATTTTTTATGCGTACTGCTGATTCCTTTTATTCTGCTGACTAAAAATTCAAACAAACTTTTGGAAACATTTTCTCCGAATTGGGAAAGTGCTTTAATTACAGCTCTAATAATGGCCTGCGGGTTGCTTTTACTGAATCAGGCCACAGTATTTTTGTATTTTAAATTCTAAATGGAAATTACGACATTATGAAAAATTTTAAATGGTTGACAGTAACCATAGCGCTTACAAGTCTATTTCTCTTAATCGTTGTTTCCGTAAATTTTTACATTGATACATATGGAGTTCGTTTGAGTTTATTTTCCTTAAATAAAAAAACAGAGCAAATTAAATGTATGGAGGATATTAACCAGCACATATTTAATCCAGAATTTGTTTTCCGCAATCCCTATCGATTTGACTCTTTTCTTTTTGGGTCATCTCGTATTGCCGTTATCGATCCCGGTAAAATAGGCGCCGGTAAATTTTATAACATGTCTTACTCACAAGGGTTACCGGCAGAGCATCTATTGATGGTGAAAGCTTTCCTGCAGAAAGGAATAAAAGTAAAGTCCGTTGTCGTTGGATTAGACGAGTTTTCCTTTACAGTTTCACCTCAAGCACACAAAAATGAGTTATTAAGGATAATGCATCCATATATTACCGGAAATAATCTGCCTAATATTTTTTTTACATATTATTTCCGAACACCTAAGCTCTTTGAACTGGCTAATGGAAGGAAATTATTATTTAATGATGGGCGGGAAGAAAAATTTATATTAGATGAAAAAGGGCTTAATTTATTTTGGATAAAAAAAGAAAAACAACTTAAGCTTTTAGGGGAACCTCTCTTCACGAATGATACTATTAAATCCTCTCCCAATATTTTCAATGCAAAATTAGTTGATGAAGCATTTACCCAAATTGAAGAGTTGATATTGCTGGCCAGGAAAAACAATTTTTCTCTGATTTTTTTCTTTAATCCTCTTAATAATAAATTATACACGGAATATGCTAATTCTCTATTTCCGGTAAAACTAAAGCTTGCTTTATTGACCGATTTTTATGATTTTAGTGGACTAAATTCCATTACTCTCAACAATTTCAATTATTATGAAGAAAGTCATTACCGCTACTTAGTAGGCGATATGATTGTAAAACGAATATTTGGCTATGGCAATATCAATGTCCCTGAAGATTTTGGCGTTTTGGTGACAAAGGAAAACGTGAAAGAGCACATCGAAAAACAGAAACTGGAACTGAACAAATATCTGGTCAATCAAGGCAGGAAGTCATGAAGTCTTGCCGTAAATAATTTTTATTCCAATCGGTGGCATCTCTTTTCTTGACTGGATATCAACTTTTATCTATAAAGAAATCTGTGAAAAATTCCAGCCGGAATTAATAACTGAGGAGCATGTCAATGTCATTACATCTAAATAAATTAAAATCATTTTCCGGCAGAAAAGGCCCCCTACTGTTGATTATCATGGATGGCGTAGGCATAGGCAAACCGGATGAAACGAACGCCGTCTACATGGCCGATACCCCCAACCTCGATCAATTGTTCAAATCTAATCTATACACGCAACTGAAGGCCCACGGTACGGCGGTTGGACTGCCCTCGGATGACGATATGGGAAACAGCGAGGTAGGACACAATGCCATCGGGGCAGGGAGGGTCTTTGACCAAGGTGCCCGCCTTGTAAACAAGGCGCTCAAGACCGGAAGGATCTTTCAATCCGAGGTTTGGGACAGTATAGTAAAGCGTTCCCAAAAGGGGGGAACGGTCCATTTTATAGGGCTGTTATCGGACGGGAATGTCCATTCACATATTGAACAGTTATGCATAATGATCGACAAGTGCGCTGAACTGAATTTCAAAAGAGTCAGAATCCATGCCCTTCTTGACGGAAGGGACGTGGGTGAGAGGACGGCGCTTGATTATATTATTCCCACGGAGGAAAAACTGAAAAAAATCTCCGAGGAAAAAGGTCTTGATTACGCCATCGCTTCAGGGGGCGGACGTATGAAGGTAACAATGGACAGGTACAATGCCGACTGGAATATCGTTAAAAGGGGATGGGATGCCCATGTCCTGGGAATAGGCAGGAAATTTGCATCCGCTTCCGATGCAGTGAAAACATTTTATAAAGAAGATCCGAAGGCAACTGATCAATACCTGCCCGCGTTTGTTATAACCGATCCTTCGGGGATGCCCAAGGGTAGGATCCAGGACGGGGATGCCGTAATTTTTTTCAACTTCCGTGGCGACCGCGCCATCGAGATATCAAGGGCATTTTCCGAAAAAGAATTCACTGAATTCGACAGGGGACATCTTCCGGATATTTTTTATGCGGGAATGATGGAGTATGACGGGGATGCTCACATCCCACCCAATTTTCTTGTGCAACCTCCGGCTATTGATCGTACTATCAGCGAATACCTTTGCGCGGAAAAGGTAAAAACATTTGCCGTCTCTGAGACCCAGAAGTACGGCCATGTTACTTACTTCTGGAACGGCAACCGTTCCGGTTATATCGATGAATCACTGGAGAAATATGTGGAGATACCTTCCGACAGGATCGAGTTCGACAAGGCCCCAAAAATGAAAGCACGAGAGATAACGGATACCGTTATAGACCTGCTGAAGAGTGGCGATTACAGATTCGGAAGGCTCAATTTCCCGAACGGTGACATGGTCGGCCACACTGGTATAATGGATGCAGCCATCATTGCGGTGGAGACAGTGGATAAATGCGTTGGAGAATTGCTGGCCGTCATAAAGGAGCTGGGAGGCATTGCCGTTGTCACTGCTGACCATGGCAACGCGGATGAGATGTTCACGATAGACAAAAAGGGCGCAAAATCAGTGAAGACCGCGCATACCCTGAATCCGGTTCCCTTTATAATCTATGATCCCTTGTATCAGGGGGAATATCACATGGCGGACATCAAAGAAAAAGGTCTGTCAAATGTGGCGGCGACTCTCCTGAATCTTCTGGGGTATGAGAAACCGGCGGAGTATGATCCGTCATTGATAGAAATAGTGTCCACCGGGAATTAATTACCCTAAACAGAAATTGACTTGTCAGTGAGTATCAAAATAATTTTTAACTTCCTGTTAGTGAGCATATGACAATTTTGGTAGATATACTTCCTTTCAATCAGAAATGAACGTTATTAACACTTGCATATGTAAAGTATCTAAACGTTACACAGATAAACAATGTGAGTTGCGGTGTGAATGTGCAGATTGGCTAAAGTAAAAAATGTGGAGGTAAAGCAATGATAAAAATAAAACAAATAATAATTCTTTTTTTGTTACAGGAATCCTTATAATTATTATAGGTTGTGAAAAAAATGATAACATAAAAATTATTTTTCCTGATCCTAGTATATTAGGAAAAGATATTGCTTACAAATTCTCGGCGAGAAAATGGCAAATTATGTCTAAAGAAAAAGTAATATATCCCAAAAGTATTCAGCTTGATATAGAAAATAATGTAGTTGTAGGCATGCTTATAAAATACGATAAATCTGTTGATTTCAATGAGATTGAAAAATATTTAAATAAGTATTACAAAGAATGGGCTTATGATTTTAAAAACCCTTCGCCGTCTGTTAGAGTGTGGCGCGTAACCCCACAAAAATTTGTCATACAATTAAGTATTGATAGTCAATGTAACAGAGATATTAACTTAATATTCCTAAAAATAATGGGGCAGCCTTGATGCTTTCAATTAATAATCATCAATATCTCAACATGATCTAAGTTGTTTGTTAGTAGGTGTAACAATTGTCAAGACCCATCTTGATTGGACACTGTCCACTGTCTGTCGTTGAACTTTTATTTTCCCGTGAAAGTCGGTTTTCTTTTTTCCAGAAAAGCCTTCATGCCTTCTTTTTGATCTTCGGTGCTGAAGCATTGCGCAATACATCCTATTTCCAGCAAGCTGGCGTTATCCAGCGACATATCGAAGCCGTAATTAATGGCATTTTTAGCCATCTTTAAAGCGAAAGAAGGAAGCGCCGCCAGTTTCTTGGCGAATTTTTTGGCTTCTTCCAAAAGCTTATCTGCGGGAAGAACTTTATTGACCAAACCTATTTCATAGGCCCTCTGGGCGTTAATTTGCACTCCGCCTAGAATCATTTCTTTGGCTATTCCCATTCCGACGAGGCGCGGCAGACGCTGGGTGCCTCCCCAGCCGGGGATAACACCGATTAAAATTTCCGGCTGACCGAAAACAGCGTTTTCCGCAGCAAATCTGATGTCGCACGCCAGCGCTATTTCCGTGCCGCCGCCCAAAGCAAAACCGTTGACGGCGGCAATGGAAGGTTTGGGCATAGTTTCGATCATCCGCAAGGTGCGATGACCCAATTCCATTAATTGCAGAATTTCCACTGATGTGGAATTTTGCATCTGTGAAATATCCGCTCCGGCCACAAAAGCTTTGTCTCCGGCTCCGGTTAAAATTAAAGCCTTTATGCTGCCATCCTTCGCGCAGGTTGTTACCGCGTCATAAAGTTCCCCCAACACTTCGGAATTCATGGCATTTAAAACTTTAGGCCGGTTGAACGTAATGGTCGCGATTTCTTCCTCTCTGGTTAAAAGAATGTTTTTGTATCCCATTTATGACCTTCCTTTTTCACAATTTAGGGCGCGTTTCACCCGACATTCGTCAGGCAGGACGCGCCCTAAATAACAATTGTGTAAATTGCAGATACTCTCTCATCAGCCCGAAAAAATTTGAGCTTACTTCCTTTTCTTTAATTCCTCCGCCCGCAATTCTTTGCGCAATATTTTCCCGACATTGGTTTTGGGCAGCTCCCGGCGAAATTCAATTTCCGTAGGCAACTTATAAACGGCAAGCTTGGTTTTCGCGAATTCAATTAATTCTTTAGCTGTGGCAGTTTGTCCCTCTTTCAGAACGACAAAGACTTTAATATTTTCGCCTCGCTTGGGATCGGGGATACCGATGGCGCAAGCCTCCAGCACTTTAGGATTCAGATAAAAGACTTCATCGATGTCACGCGGATAAACGTTATAACCGCCGGTAATAATCATATCTTTTTTCCGGTCGACAATGTAAAAATATCCGTCTTCATCCATTGTCGCAATATCGCCGGTATAAACCCAACCATCCCGCAGCGTATTGGCTGTTTCTGAAGGATTGTCTTTATATCCTCTCATTACCTGCGGTCCCTTAATGATTAACTCGCCACGTTCGCCGATGGGCATATCTTTTTTGCCTTCTTCCAAATCCACTATCCGGCATAAAGTATCCGAAATCGGCAATCCGACAGAGCCGACTTTACGGGCGCCGTCGGCAAAAGGATTGTTATGTGTAACCGGTGTAGTTTCCGTCATTCCAAATCCTTCTATAATAACTCCTCCGGTAATTTTCTCAAAGTTATTAATTACTTCCACCGGCAGCGGCGCACTGCCGGAAAAAGCACCCTTAATAAAACTTATATCCGTTTTTTTCAAGGCCGGGAGGTTTAAAAGACCGATATACATGGTGGGAACCAGCGCTATGATAGTAGGCTTGAAATTTTTAATGGCTTCCAACAGAGCGTCCGGTTGCGGTTTAGGAACCAGTATTTGCGGCCAACCCATGAATACGGACATATTCATTCCGCAGGACATGCCATAAACATGAAAAATAGGCAATGCCCCCAACGCTCTTTCCTCGCCTTTTTTAAAGGTAGGGAACCAAGCGGAAAGTTGTTGCACCTGTTTGCTTAAATTGGAGTGAGTCAATTCCACGCCTTTGGAAACACCGGTTGTTCCTCCGGTATATTGATACATTGCTACATCAGCGAAGGAAAGTTTAACTTGCGGAGGATTAGCCGGGTACTTAGCTATTAAATCTTTCCAACGGTAAACATCGGGGGCCGCTTTTACATCAGCGGCTAACATTTTCTTTTTGGCCACCAGCGGGAATAAAAGGTTTTTGGGAAAGGGCAAGTAATCGCCGATGGACGTAATAACTATTTGCTTAATCGGCGTGCGGGGACGCAGATCAATCATGCGATTACCGAGAAGATCAATAGTAATTAATACTTTAGAGCCGGAATCTTTAAATTGATGCTCCAACTCCCGGTCGGAATAAAGCGGATTATTCATTACCGTGATGGCGCCTATTTTCAAAACGGCAAAATAAGCCGCCACACAGGGAATCATGTTGGGCAGCAAAATGGCCACGGCATCACCCTTTTTGACTCCAAAATCCGTCAGGCAAGTGGCAAATTTATCTGCCATTTCCTCGAGTTGCGTAAAATTGAGTTTATAGCCCTGGAAAATTAAAGCATCGTTTTTTGGAAATTGGGCCGCTGTCCGCTTCAGAATGTCGGGCATGCAAATTTCTTCGTACCTGATATGTTCGGGTACGCCTTTTTGATAAGACTTAAGCCACGGTTTATCCTGATAACCTATGTTTGTAGCCATAAATTTATTACCATCCTTTCTGGTTGAATGCGTCTCTTATACTATAAGTGGAAAAATAAAACAAATTTTGAAAAATTACCATAAAAAAAGCCTGTTCTGTACTAAGAACAGGCTTTTTTAAAATTGTTAATTAACTATTAATGAACTTTTACTTAACGATTAATTTACTAATAGAGAACTGTGGTTTATGTCGCACAAACATCAACTGGAGCTTTGGTTTCTTCCAGACCCATCGCTTTTAAAACGATTTCGGCAATATCCAGAGAGACCATTTTTTCCGATAATTGCCGGTCTTTAATGCCGTCCGAAAGCATGGTCAGACAGAAAGGACAGGCAACAGCCACAGTCCCGGCCTTTGTTGCCGCGGCCTGGTCGGTCCGCATGTTGTTGATGCGATCTCCGATATCTTCTTCCATCCACATTCTCGCGCCGCCGGCTCCGCAGCAAAAACTCTTGCTGAGATTGCGTTCCATTTCGGCAAGCTTTATGCCGGGGACAGCCTTTAAAATCTGGCGCGGCTGTTTGTAAATGTCGTTATAACGGCCGAGGAAACAGGAATCATGATAAGTAAACAATCCAGTGAGCGGCTGGGACAGGGTAATTTTTTCGGAAGCAAGTAAATTGGCGATGATTTCGGTGTGATGGTAAACTTCGAAATTTCCGCCGAAGTTAGGATAATCTTTTTTCAGGGCGTTATAACCGTGTGGGCAGGTTGTAATTATTTTTTTCACGCCGTAGCCGTTCATTGTCGCAATGTTGGCTTGCGCCTGCGTCTGGAAGAGGTATTCATTGCCGCCGCGCATAGCAGAGTCGCCGCAACAGCCTTCTTCGTTGCCTAAAATGCCGAAGCTGACGCCCGCCGCCTGCAAGATTTTGGCAAAAGCAACGGAGACTTTTTTGCCGCGATCGTCGAAGGAGCCGGAGCAGCCGACATAGTAGAGATATTCAACCTGGGGATTTTCGGCCAGAGTTTTCACACCCAGCTCTTTGGCCCAATCGGCGCGCAGGTGAGCGCCTACTCCCCAGGGATTGGAATTGTTTTCCATGTTGCGGTAAGTCAACTGCAATTCGGGAGCGAAGTCGGCTTCCGTGAGTACTTTGTACTGTCGCATGTTGACAATCTTCGGCACGTGCTCGATGGAAGACGAGCAGTGTTCCATGCAATACATGCAGTTGGTACAAGCCCATAATTCATGTAGATCAATTACTCCGCCGGCGAGAGGTTTTTCCGGCACCGCATCTCCGGCCGCCTTGGCAGCGGCCGCTTTGACCTTGATCGTCGCGGGAGCTTTTTCCAGCCAGTAAGTTTTGATATCCTGAATAACTTTTTTTGGTGACAGAGGCTTACCAGAAAGATAAGCCGGACAGCCGTCCTGACAGCGCCCGCAACGCGTGCAGGCATCCGAATCGAAAATCTGTTTCCAGGTGAAATCATCAAGTTTGTTGGCGCCAAAAGATTCCGCATTTTCAAAATCGCGAATCGGCTCCAGATAGCCTGTCGGTTTCAAAGAGAGAAAAAAGTGATTTACGGATGTCGTAATCATGTGCAAAAGCCGCGAATAGGGAATGTAAGCAATAAAACTCAGGGCTATAAACGTATGCGTCCACCACATAGCCTTATGAAGAGCTAAAGCGGTGGATGTTTCGACGCCAGCAAGTGCGTAGGCCGAGATGCCCCAACTGACGAACCGGACCCATTCCCAGGGAGCCTGCTGATAAGTTACACGGATTCTCAAGGCACTGATGAGGAACCCGGTCACAATGATGCCCAGAATGAGGAGCAGGGCGATCGCATCATCAGCAGTATTATCCGGTTTACCTTTATACCCGAGACGTTCCGGTTTGAGCACATAGCGGCGGAAAAGAGCAAGCAGTATGCCGATCAGTACACAAAAACCGAAAAGTTGCATCAGGAAGGCAAAACCAAGATAAAATCTGCCGCGTAAAAAAGACCAGTTAAATAAGGGCTCCGTGATGTGGAATTCGCCGGCGTCAAAAATCGCTCCGAACAGTAACACAAAAAAACCAAAAAAGATTAAGCCGTGCATAATTCCCGGGTAAGCGTCTTTCCATGTTTTCACCTGCAAAAAACCGTTGACGAAGAGGGATTTTATTCTTATCGGAAGTTTATCCCAGCGGATTTCGTCTTTACCCATGGCCCTCCATAACTTCCAACGCCGGTAAAAACCATAAGCGAATATGGCCAGCGCCACGGCAGTTAAAATAAAAAGTAACGGCTCAAAATTGTGAGCGTTCCAGAATACTTCACGACCTTCATTTCCTATTGAAAAAATTGTTGTATGTTCCATTGATCCTCCGCAATATTTTGAGGGCTGATTTGTTGAAAGAATGAAAAAAATACAGCATCTGTCGACGGCGAAGAAATCTTTGCCTCCCTGAAATTTAAGGAGGCAAAGACCTCAAGGAAGTTAGGCCACCAGCTTTTTGCAGGCGCCGGTTAATTCGGGGACAACCTTAAAGAGATCATCCACAACGCCGTAGTCCGCTTTGGCGAAAATCGGCGCTTCCGCGTCCTTATTAATAGCCACGATGCACTTGGAAGAACTCATGCCCGCCAGATGCTGAATCGCGCCGGAGATACCACAGGCGATATAGAGGTTGGGAGAAACAACTTTGCCTGTTTGTCCTACTTGATCTTTTTGCAGCCGCCAGCCGGCATCCACCGCAGCTCGCGACGCGCCGACTGTTCCTTTCAGCACTTCGGCCAATTCTTCGAGAATCTGGAAACCTTCCGGTCCTTTCATGCCGCGTCCGCCGGAAACGATAACATTGGCTTCGGTCAAATCCACTTTGCCGCTGGTGTCTTTTTGCACTTCCAGAACTTTGCTCTTAATGGAAGCCGCATCTACCGCTGCATCTACCTTTGTCACCGTGCCGGCTTTTGCCTTTTCCACCGCGGGAAATACGTTGGGACGCAGTGAGGCCATCTGTGGAGTCGCATTGACGACCACTTCGCCGAAACACTTTCCGGCATACATGGGACGGGTCGCTACCAGTTTACCTCCGTCTAACTTTACATTCGTGCAATCAGTTGCCAGACCGGTCGCTAATTTCGCCGCGACACGCGCGGATAAATCTTTACCCTGAACCGACGCGCCGAAGAGGACGATTGCCGGGCTATTCTCCTTAATTATTTTGGCGGCAACCGCGGCGTGCGCTTCCGTGACATAGGGCTCCAGCGCTGCATTGTCGCCGACGAATACTTTATCCACGCCGTACTTTCCCAGTTCGGGGGCTAATTTTTCTATACCTGAACCAAGCAGAATGGCGCTGACCTCATCGCTACTCTGGTCGGCCAGCTTGCGGGCTGTCGAAGCCAGCTCCAGGCTGATTTTTCTGAGCGCGCCTTCCCGCTGTTCTGCAACAATCATAACTCCTTTTGCCATGTTCATATCCTCCGCTTATTTAGTTAAATAACTTTTGCTTCTTCCCTGAGCAGGCGAGCTAATTCCACTGCCTTCTGCGCCGGTTCATCTCCGCAGATAATTTTTCCGGGAGGCCGGGCCGGAGGCGGAATGGTTTTGGCCACTTTGGCTTTTTGATCGGTGGCGATTCCCAGGGCCGCCGCGTTTTTTACATCCACCGGTTTTTTCTTGGCTTTCATAATGCCGGGAAGCGAGGCGTAGCGCGGTTCATTAAGACCTTTTTGCGCTGTGACTACGCAAGGCAGAGCTGTTTCGATGGAGAGCTGTGCTCCTTCGATCGGCCGGATGACTTTTACGGAAGATCCGGTGTATTCCAACTTTGTCACCAGCGTCAACTGCGGAAGTCCCAGAAGTTCGGCCAGCATCGCGCCTACCTGTCCTGAGTCATCGTCAATAGCGCGCTGTCCGCAAAAGATGATGTCATAGGGTATAGCTTTAATAACGGCGGCCAGAGCCGAAGCAGTAACATACGCATCGGCGTTATCCAGTGCGGGATCGGACACATGCACGCCCTTATCCGCGCCCATAGCCAGAGCCGTTCTTATAGTTTCCATCGCCCGTGCCGGCCCCACGGAAACAATCGTTACTTCCCCGCCGTTTTTTTCTTTCAGCCGCAGGGCTTCTTCCACGCCGTACTCGTCATAAGGATTCATGACCCATTTGATTTGGCCGTCTTCAATGCCCGATCCGTCAGCTTTCACCTTTATCTGCGCTTCCGTATCCGGTACCTGTTTTACGCAAGCAATA
>JBEKMF010000109.1:0-11811 GCA_050008655.1 Smithellaceae bacterium | reverse complement strand
GGACACGAAGAATTCATGAAGCTCAAAGATTACTTTCATCACAATTCTTCAATTTACGAACACGTGCAGAAAGTCGCGTATTTATCTTACCGGATATGTAAATTTTTAAAACTGGACTACCGCTCCGCGGCGCGCGGAGCGATCCTTCATGATTTTTTCCTTTACGATTGGCGTAATCATGATGTGCCAAACCTTTCCCGGGAAAAATTTCATGGCATCGAACATCCTGCAATTGCCCTTGCCAACGCCAAAAAACACTTTTCTCTAAATGAAATTGAAGAGGACATTATCAAAAAGCACATGTGGCCGCTCACTCTTTTTGTGCCCAGATATAAAGAATCCTTCATCGTTTCATTTGCTGATAAATATCTTTCCTCCAAAGAATTTATCGGTGAATTTAAAAAAAGAAGAAAACAACGGTTTTTGGATAAAGATAACAAATGAAACCAGAAACACTTCGCAGGGTATAATTAAGCGGGGCATTACCCTATATTGCCAGCCATCTGACAAAACTATAAGCCGCAATCCCACCTAAATAGGAAACAATCAGCGTCATAACGATAGTGGAGTAAAACCATTTATTGCTGTCCATTTCTTTTCGCAAGACTGCTACTGTTCCGGCACAGGGAATAAAAAGCATCATCACCACGAGGAAAGCGGCAGCAGAGGCGTGGCTCATCACTGTCGGCAGAACATTAACCAAACCTTCTGCGCCTACAGAATAAAGCACGCCGAGGGTGGCCACAACATTCTCTTTGGCTACAAGACCGGTTAAAAGAGCGGTAATCATCTTCCAATCCAGCCCCAACGGCACTCCCAGCGGTTGTAGAAATTTCCCTAATGAGGCCAGAAAACTTTCTTCCACAACGCCGGAAGGGAAATAAGATAAAAGCCAGATCAGCAAGGCAACGGCAAGAATAATTGTTCCCGCTTTACGGATGAAGGAAAGTGTCCTGGACCAGACCACCACCATAATAGTTCTGGGATCGGGACTATGGTAAATGGGCAATTCCATAATAAAAGGCGCGTCCTGTTCCCGGAGCGTCTCATTCACTAAAGTTCCCACCAACCCCAAGACTAAAATGTTTAGTGTCAGGATGCTCCAGGATACATAAGCGGCATTAGTTCCAAAGATGGCCGCAGAAACAAGGGTCAATACAGCGAGCCTGGCCGTGCAGGGAACAAAGGGAATCAAAAGCAAAGTAATCATTCTGGCCTTGCGCGTCTCAATGATCCGCGCGCCCAGAACGGCAGGCACATTGCAGCCGAATCCCAGGCACATCGGAATAAAGCTTTTTCCATGCAGGCCGACCAGATGCATGATTCTATCCATAACAAAGGCGGCGCGCGCCATGTAACCGATATCTTCCAAAAGCGCCATGATTGCAAAAAAGATGAGCAGAATCGGCAGAAAAGTAAGTACTGATCCTGCTCCCCCAACGACTCCGTTGAGCAATAGTCCCTGAAGCCAGGCAGGCAAAGCCGTTGTATATGGCTCACAATATTGAATAAATTGCTGGATCAAATTACTCAGCCAATTTTGCAGAGGCACTCCCACCGCATAAGTAAGGGAAAAAACCGCGGCCATTACCGCCAGTAAAACCGGAATGCCGAAGATTGGACGAGTCAGAATATGATCGATTCTATCGGTTAACAATACCTGCCCCATTTTAAAGCGGGAAATGGCCACCCTGGTCATTTTCTCAATCCAGTCATAGCGGCCGTTGACAACGGCGTGCAGTGCGTCTTCATGTTTGATGAGAAGATTCTGTATCTCCTCCCAGGCGGTTTTCTGTGCCTTTCCTTCCACCATTTTCGATACTTCGGGATCGCCTTCCATCAATTTTATCGCAATCCATTCGGGCGTGTAAGGCTCCTGAATATAAGGCCGGACTGCTCCCAATATTTCCTGATAGATTTGCTGATGGTCGGGCGAGACCGCCGGTAACTGCGGATGAAATTTATTGTTACATAAGGCGAGCGATGATATTTGCGCCACAAGCTCTTTAATGCCGCTGTTTCGTTTAGCCACCATGGGAATTACCGGTATCCCCAGCGAATCCTGCAGAGCCTTCGTATCAATCTGGATACCTTGATTAGAAGCGACATCCAGCATATTGATCGCCACAATTACCGGGCGATTGAGCAGAAGAACCTCGGATAACAGATAAAGGTTCCTCTCCAGAGCCGCAGCATTGAGCACCAGCACAACAAGGTCGGGCTTTTCTTTGATGATAAAATCACGGGCAACTCTTTCCTCTTCGGAAAACGCGGTCAGGCTGTAAGTTCCGGGTAAATCCACGATACGAATTAAAACATTAGCGGCGCGATGTATTCCCTCTTTCTTCTCCACTGTTTTTCCCGGCCAGTTGCCGACATGCTGGGACAAACCGGTAAGAATATTAAACACCGTCGACTTGCCTACATTGGGCTGGCCGACAAGGGCGACAAAGATTTCCTTTTCAACGGGCGGCAGACAGATTTCATCGGCAGACTCGATTTTATAAACCATTATTTTTGACGCTTCGCCGCGACCTAAAGCAATCCGTGTATCTGCTACTTGAATTACGATAAGACCGCCGCTGACCTGAGCGATGCGGAATCTGGCGTTCACAACTATGCCCATACCGGCCAGGCGGCTCGTCAGGGCTGAGCCTCCCTCAAGGGAGTGAATAATTCCCTGATCACCCTCACGCAAATCTGTAATAACAACCGGACAGTTCATTGATCAATATTCCCTATATCATTTGAGGCAGACACAGTATTTTTTTAAAAGCATCTCCGGACCGTAAGAGCTCTTCGTCCGGCGCAAATTTTTATTACCCATATCTTCCTCAAGATTGAGATATTTATATTGAGACTGCAATTTTTTAGCTGTGTCGTTAAACATAAATTCATAAATACCGTGGTATTTTTTGGACGCTTTGGCAAAGTGCAAACAAAAGGTATCGGTGTTTAGCGCCTCACCGATTATAAATCCGGCGGGTTCTTCATCAATGTAATATATTGTTCCCCATAGCGCAAGCTCGGAAAATTTATGCAGAGCTTCGCTGCACTGTTCAAAATCAGTTTTATCCTGCGCCAATCCGGAATCGTTTTGCCACTGATGCAAAATATTCATCGTGTCGCTCAAATTATTCATGCCGATGGATTCCGCCTGCGGTCGATATGAAGAAAAAAACTGATTTAAGTGATTGCGATGACGCGTATATTGTTTTCCTTTGAAACCGGCCATGTTTTCGGTCAGATAAATATAGTCGGATTCGCTATCGTTGCTGGTTATGACAAATTTATCAGTGGGGAAAAAAGAGAGCCATTCCTGGGGTATAGGAAAGAAAAAACCCTGCTTAATCAAAACGTCCCTGAATATCTGCATATCGCAACTGCGCAGATCGTTTAAAGGCATTACGTAGCGCTGCCCCTGCTTGTTATTTCCGCAAATAAATAAGCCGCAATCCGTTGTCAGAAATTCATAATGACTGATTTTGCGGAAGAGATAAATATTGGCGAAAGTGTAGTCGGAAACCGGCAAATTTAATTGCTTAAAGCTGTCTTGTAGAAGTCCGCGATGCTGAAAATCAATTGTTTCTAATTTTTCCATAAGAAAATGCTGTTCAATCCTTTCTTGAGGCGGATCAAAGAATAAATTTAGGGCTCTCTTCTTTCAACCAATGCCGGTGTATTTTATATTCCGGCATAGCCGCCTCTATTAATTTCCAGAATCTTGATGAATGACTTTTTTCCCGGATATGCATCAGTTCATGCACAACGACATAATCAATCACCGCGGGCGATGCCATGATCAGACGGAAGCTGAATGATAAATTGTTATCTTCCGAGCATGACCCCCAGCGTTGGCCTGCTGAAGTTACTTTTACCACCTTGGGCTGAAGGGAGAGCTGACGGCTCACGAACTCAACACGCTTACTTAAATATTCTCTGGCTTTTTTCTTATACCAGGAAATAAAGAAAGACTTCCCGTCAACTGCCGCATTCGGGGAATTAAGATAAAACCGATTGCTCCAAAAAACAATACCTTTACGGGCACCTTCTTCAAAGAAAACTTCCAGGGGAAAAGTTTCGCCCAAATAATAAAATAATTCACCGGTAGTGTATTTTTTTTCTTTAGCAGGAAGCAAGGTTTGCTTCTGTATCGTTTTTTTAATCCAGTTTTGCTTTTCCCGGACAAAACGGTTGATTTCACCGGCGGGTGTAAAGTATGGCGCGCAAATAGTAACTTCTGAGTTATTGCTGATTTGCAGAGAAATCGTTTTTCTTCTTTTTCTGCTTCTTTTCAAAGTATAGTTGATATTCATGAAAATATTTCCTGCAAGATCTTAGCGGCGGGGTTTCCAGCAGGACACCTGATTTTTATGACGACCATATATTAATATATTTTGCTTTCCACCAATGTATTTGCGTTTAATTATCATAGATTGGCAGTTAAAGCGAGTCAAAAAGCATTAAAGATAACTTCACATTAAGTTAATTTTATGCTACGAAAAATAAAAAAAAGAGTTGACCGAATGGAAGCAACTAATAAACGTCCCTGGGGATATTTTGAAGTATTGTCCGATGCTCCGGATCATAAAGTGAAAAGAATCGTCGTTTCACCGGGAGGCATTTTGAGCTTACAACGTCACAAGCTGCGCTCCGAACACTGGTTTATTGTCTCCGGCAAGGGGAAAGCAATCTTAGACGATAAAAATATATCTTTGCGCGCCGGCAGTACATTGGATATTCCTAAAAACGCCAAACACCGCGTAGAAAATTGTTCTGCTGAAAATCTAGTACTTATCGAAGTGCAGACCGGAGAATATTTCGGCGAGGATGATATAGAGAGGCTGGAAGATAAATATGGCCGGGTCTAATGCCTTGTACTTTCTTTGGCTAACTTTGTTGGCTTTGTCGTCGGCGTCCTCAACGTATCTACACAATACGCTTCCGGCGCCTCCTCCTTGCCGCCTTGTTATCCTTTGAAAGCGCAAGGCATTGAAGGATGTATGAAAAAACTGATATTTCAAGACCTGACCCCAAATATACGCTATACATTTAAACATTGTTAGGTGTCACATGACGGAACGACTAATCAACCTCGAACGATGGGCAGAGCTAGAGCCTAAAATCCGCGAGCTCACGACACCGGGTTACACAACGGGGATAGAAGCCCCCGGCACGTTCTCTCACCTTCTCTTCCGTGGTCAAAGTAGCCATGATTGGTTCCTCGAAACCACGCTCGATCGAGAAAAACCAGGGTTCACACTTCTTGAGAAGTATTACCGCATCGCCGCGGTCGCAAAGACACAGATTGAGACTTTCTTTCCACGGTCGTGGCAAGACATCATTTTATCGGAGATATCCAAATTACTCACAGAGTACGATTCTTTTCTCTCAAGTTCACTCCCGCACTACGACTACTTCGTATACCTTCGTCATCATGGCTTTCCTTCGCCACTTCTCGACTGGACTAGATCTCTCTACATAGCAGCATACTTTGCATTCCAGCATCCAATAGGTAAGAGGATTGCTATCTTCATGTATCAAGAATATGCGGGCGGAGGCAAGCTAAGGTCTTCAAAGGAGCCACAACTGCGTGTGCTCGGTCCAAATGTTCGGTCAGATCCAAGGCACTTTCTGCAACAAGGCGAGTACACCCTCTGCGTCCAATGGGACAAAAAGAATTGGCATATTGGCAGTCACGCCGAAGTTTTCGAGCTTGATCGCAGAGGACAGGATCGCCTCTGGAAGTTCACGCTTCCTTCCTCTGAAGCTCCTGTTGTGATGCGCAAACTCGAGGAGTACAATATTAATGCCTATACACTCTTTCAATCCCAGGAAGCGCTTCTGGAAACGCTTGCGCAGCAACTCATACGAAGGAAGACTCAGTGACGCCTAACCCCTCGGTAGGCTTATATCTAACGGCGCAGCTTTCAATTTATAATATTCATTTTTCAGAATTTGCTAGGATTAAATACTTGTAGGTGAACTCTTTGGAGATATTGGGGATACCTTTAATTAACTTTTCCCCACAACAATATCTTTCTGTCTCTGTTTTTTCGCAATATTTTTTTCCACAAAAATTTTCTTTTCGGTAAAAGGATCAATCCCGGTAAAATACATCAGGCTGGAATAAGTGGAAGGAAGCGGCGTAAAAATCTGTATCTGCTGCGGATTAATTTTCAGTTCTCTGGTGGCAAAGGATTTCAGCTCGCGCATATGTTCTTCGGTGCATCCCGGATGGGCCGCTATAAAGTAATAAGTAAGGAATTGCTTCTGCCCCGATGATTTGTTGTGAAACTGCAATTTCCGTAACGAAGTGCGCGGAAATTGCTTAGTTGAACAATCCCGCGCAGCGGAGGGTATGGTACCCCGTAGTTTGCTTTGTGGTTCATACCCGTGATCAATTTTTTCAAAAAGCCGTTGGAAATTTATAAGTGACTTCGCTTGAGGTTTGCCCATCATCCTCATGACGCTGGAAACGCTATGCTCAGGCGCTACTTTTAACTGGCCGGAGATGTGGTGACAAACGAGCTCTTGCATGTAAGCGTCGCAATGTTTTTTATCAGCCTCCAGCAAATCGTAGCGAATTCCGGAAGCAACAAATACCTTTTCTACGCCTTTGATTTTGCGCAAACTCGCAAGCAAGTTGAGCTGACGGCTGTGATCCGGTTTCAGGGACGCGCATACCTGCGGGTAAAGGCATCGTTTATCGGCACAGGCTCCCCGGCTTATTTTGCGCGGACAGTCGATCCCGTACATGTTGGCCGTGGAACCGCCAACGTCCAAAATGTAGCCTCTAAAATCAGGCCGGGCGGCAATTTGGCGCGCTTCATTAATTATCGATTGCTCACTGCGGCTGATTACCGTTCTTCCTTCATGCAGGCCGATTGAACAGAAATTGCATTCGCCGTAGCAGCCGCGATGTGTTGTCAGCGAAAACTTAATCGTATCCATCGCCCTGACTTTGCCCTGTACACTGTAATAGGGGTGTACGTCCCGTGTGAAATCCAGAGCGTAGATTTGATCCAATTCTTCCGCTGTCAGGTGAGACTGAGGCGGATTGTGAATCAGATAGCGAGACCCGTGCTGCTGAATTAAGCCGCGTGCAGTTAAAGGATCATTGTTGCAATAAAATGTATTAAACATTGCGATGAAAGCTTTTTTGTCGGCGGCAACCTTTTCATAAGATGGCAATTCAATGTATCCGGGCACAGGGGTGGAATTAATATAACAAGTGCCGTGGATATTTTTTGTGTCTTCTCCTCTCGTTAGTTTTTGTGCCAACTCCAGTATCGCCTTTTCGGCCATGCCATAAACAAGAATATCGGCGCGGGCATCAAATAAAATCGAGCGGCGGATGGCATCAGACCAATAATCGTAATGGGCAATTCGTCGCAGGCTGGCCTCGACACCGCCCAGAACCAGCGGTTTAGTATTTTTAAAATACTGTCGAATCAAATTGGCATACACGACAACGGCGCGATCGGGACGGCGGATATTTTTCCCTCCGGCGGTCAGATCATCGGCAAGTCTTTTTTTCTTTGTCGCTGTGTAGTTGGCGACCATGGAATCCATACAGCCGCCGGTGATTCCCCAGAATAATGCCGGCTCTCCCAAACGGCGAATATCGAAACCCGGCCGATAACAGCAACTCCTATATAGGGGCTGTCAATATAGGCGTCGCCGGTGACAAGAATTATGTCGAGTCTATCCCACTTTAATTTTTTTAATTCAGAAGCGGTAGTAGGCAGGAACATGTTTTCGACCGTAAAACAAATCCGGATTTATTAAGAATGGTTATTTCTTTAAATTATCGCGGAAGGTTTTTCTAAATTTTTCCAATTTAGGATTGATGATAACGCGGCAATAACCCTGCTCTCTATTTTGACTATAATAATCCTGATGATAGTCTTCAGCGGCATAAAAAGATTTAAAGGGAACTACTTCCGTTACAATTGGATTTTTGTAAACCTTGTCTTTTTTAAGCTCTCCGATGACTTTAGCGATAGCATCTTTTTGTTTTTGATTACGGTAGAAAATAATGGAACGGTATTGAGTACCGGCATCGGCTCCTTGACGGTTTAATGTCGTTGGGTCATGGATGACGAAAAATATTTGGAGCAGCTTTTCCGCCGTTATGATGTGGGGATTGAAGGTTATTTGCACAACTTCCGCGTGCCCTGTCGATCCTGCGCACACTTCTTCATAAGTCGGATTAACGGCTGTGCCGCCGGAATAGCCGGATACAACCTTTTCCACTCCTCTGATTTCTCTATAAATCGCATCTAAACACCAAAAGCATCCTCCACCCAGCGTGATTTCCTCATTAATGTTTTCTGTAACTTTTGTCTTCATATCTTTCTGCGCCCCGGTTGCCGCATTGGTCATAATAAGAAAGACCAAAATCGAGATTAAGTAAGCATATACAATTTTTTTAAGCACTCCGACACCACAATTATCATTAGAAAACTATTAACTGCAAATACAATCGCCGGCAAATTAAAGCACCAATTCCATTGACTATGAAACGGCAAAACATTCGAGATATTTTTTACTTTTGGCACCCCAGCAGTGAATAATCATCTTTCTCCTCTTATGATTAAATAATACAGGATAATTTTTTTTTATCAAGCAGCATTAGGTGTCGGCAAAAGAAAATAAAAAGATTGATTAATAATCTTGCTTATAGGCAAAATGTCCTTAAATTAAGAATATTAAATTTTATTATTTAAGGAGAGAAATAAGATGAAAAGTATTAAAATAAAGGGAATGACCTGTCAGCATTGTGTTATGGCGGTAACCAAAGCGCTCGGCGCTCTGGAAGGCATAAAAAATGTTCAGGTGGATTTAAAAAGTGGTGTGGCCACCTACGAGGAAGTAGAACCGGTTGATTCTCAAAAAATAGCCGCGGCGATAAAAAAGGCGGGGTACGAAGTTGTCGGATAAAGTAACCCTTAATATTCGCGGTATAACCTGCGCGGCCTGTGTCCGGCGCATCGAGGGAGGCTTGGGCCAAACGCCCGGTGTGCTCAGAACGATGGTAAACTTCGCGACGGAAAAAGCGCAGGTGGAGTATGACAAAAATATTGTCGATATAAAAGCACTGCAAGATAAAGTCCATAATCTGGGCTACGAGGCTTTTGTAGATGCATCCGAAACGAATCAGGAAAAAGTCACTATTACCGTCGGGGGAATGACCTGCGCGGCCTGTGTGCGGCGGGTGGAAAATGCGCTTAAGGGTGTTGAAGGTGTGCTGGATACCAGCGTGAACCTGGCTACATCCCGGGCTACAGTGATTCATGCCACCAAGTGGGCAGGCTTGCCGGCGCTGGCCAAAGCCGTAACCGAACACGGTTATGAATTCCTGGGCGAACTAAAAGATGCACTTGCCGATCCGGCGGAAGCTGCCCGCGACCGGGAACTGCGGGAACTGAAGTTAAAAGTGACTTGCGGCGCAGTATTGAGCGTCATTATTTTTTTTGGTTCCATGCAGCACTGGTTTGGTTTCCTGCAGTTCATCCCCCGCCAGATGATGCTCTGGGCAATGTTTGTTCTGACTGCTCCTGCTGTTTTCTGGGTAGGCAGTCGTTTTTTTATCGGCGCGATCAAAGCCGCACGGCAGAAAACATCCGATATGAACACTCTGGTGGCCGTAGGCGCGTTTTCGGCGTATGCCTACTCCGTTGCGGCAACTTTTTTTCCCCATTTATTCATGAAAGCGGGTGTAATGCCTCATGTCTATTATGACGGGGCAGCAATGATCGTAACACTCATTTTGTTAGGTCGGCTTTTAGAGGCGGGGGCAAAAGGAAAAACTTCGCAAGCTATAAAAAAGTTAATCGGGCTTAAACCCAAAACGGCACATCTGATCCAGGATGGTGAAGAGTTGGATGTTGCTGTAGAGAATGTGCAGACAGATAACGTGATTCTGGTGAAACCCGGTGAGCGGATTCCCGTTGATGGGATTGTTCTAACCGGCCAATCGACTATTGACGAATCAATGTTAACCGGTGAGAGCATGCCGGTGACAAAAGAGATCGGACAGAAGGTTTTTGCCGCCACAATGAATAAATCCGGTAGTTTCACCTTCCGCGCCACAAGTGTGGGCGCCGAGACTGCTCTGGCGCAAATCATCCGCCTGGTGGAAGAGGCGCAAGGTTCCAAGGCACCCATCCAGCGGCTGGCAGACAAAGTTGCCTCTGTTTTTGTTCCCACTGTTTTTGTCATTGCCATTATTACATTTCTCATTTGGTATTTTCTTCCTGCCGATAACAATTTTTCCCGTGCTTTAATCAATTTTGTTTCGGTGCTTATCATTGCTTGCCCCTGTGCGCTGGGACTGGCTACTCCGACAGCGATCATGGTAGGCACCGGCCTGGGAGCGCAAAGAGGCATCCTAATCAAAGGCGGCGAGGCTCTGGAGAAAATTAATCAGCTTTCCGTGATCGTTTTTGATAAAACCGGAACGTTAACCCGCGGGGAGCCTGTTGTTACCGATATTATTGCCGCTGCCGGATTCAACAATGAACAAGTTCTGTCCATAGCATCCGCACTGGAGAAAACATCGGAGCATCCGCTGGCGCAAGCAATTCTGCAGCGGGCTCAAACTGATCAAATACCTATCATGCCTGCAGATAGATTCATCGCCTTATCCGGTTTGGGTGCCAAAGGACAATTAAAAGATAAATCGTGCCTTATCGGTAATCGTATTCTTATGGAAAGTGAAAATGTTTCTATAGATGCCTTGAATGTATCTACAATCAAACTTTCTGCAGAGGGAAAGACGGTTGTTTATATTGCCAGGGAAAATACTGCTATTGGTCTTATTGCTCTCGCCGATGTGCCGAAAGATTCCGCAAAACAGGCAATTGCCGAATTGAAGCGCCGGGGCTTGAAAGTGGCGATGGTTACCGGGGATAATGCCGGAACGGCTCAGGCTGTCGCCTCTCAATTAGGAATTGATCGTGTTCTGGCGGAAGTCCTACCGGGCAGCAAAGTAGATGAAATCAAAAAATTGCAAAAGGAAGGCGAAGTTGTCGCTATGGTTGGCGACGGCATCAACGATGCTCCGGCACTGGCCGCGGCGGATGTGGGCATTGCCATTGGGGCCGGAACGGATGTAGCTATTGAGGCGGGCGATATAACTTTGATCCGCGATGATCTGATGGGCGTGCCGGAGGCTATCAATTTATCCGCCGCTACCATGCGGGTGATCAAACAGAATCTTTTCTGGGCGTTCTTTTATAATGTTATAGGGATTCCGATTGCCGCAGGTATTTTGTATCCTTTCTTCGGCATCCTGCTGAATCCGGAGTTTGCCGCAGCGGCGATGGCCCTGAGTTCCGTTTCGGTTGTCAGCAACTCTTTGCGCCTGCGCAGAGTTCGGCGCAAAACACAAAGAGCGTTAGTCCGGCGAATGCCGGATGAAGCATAAAAAGTAACGCCTTTTGTTATTGCGATGAGTCCGCCAAAGGCGGACGAACAAGCAATCAAGTATTTGTTGCACCTACTACTGCTTAGAAGTGGACTGTTGTCAGAATTGATGATTACGGATGGAAAGAGTATAATAGAGAGAACGACAATGTTAATCTTGAATATTTTTAACGGGAGAAGTATATTTCTTGGAGTTGGTATATTAGTTGCTCGGAAACAAGAGTTAAGGTACAATTAAATGGAATTACGGAATTTAAGACAAGCATAAAAAATGAGTAAAGTGAAAGTGAAGGGGCATTATGTTAGAGATTTTCCGTAAGAAAGGACAAAAAGGGTTTACATTGGTTGAAGTGATGATCATTATCACGGTTATAATCC
>JBEKMF010000108.1:0-7794 GCA_050008655.1 Smithellaceae bacterium | reverse complement strand
CCGATGTTTTGTCAGCAGTCATATATTTCTCTACCTTTTACTAAGCAGTATATTTAAAACATGACTCGTGCAAGCTTAAAACTCAAAGGACAGTCCTCCCTTAAACGTGATCCCCGGCATGGGATAAAAAGTGTCGGGACCAAAAGGAGCGCCATAAAACCCAAAAGAAGAATATTTCACATCTGCCAGATTATCCACACCGAAGAAAGCTGTCATTTTGACTTTTTCAATAGGCGGCTTATAAGAAAGATAAATGTCCAGAAGAGTATAGCTATCTAACTTTTCACCGACGTTATTGAAGTCTTGGGACAAAAAGGAATCCCCTACATATCGCACTTCGGGGCGTAACATCAAGTTATAGGGCAAATAAATCTCCAGACCCACATTTACCATTCTATTGGGTACGAGCCACAACTCCTTTTTATTAAAAGATCCATCCTCATAAGTGGCTTTGTGATAGGCAAAATTACTATACAGCAGGGCATATTTTTCCCACAAATAGGAAAGAGAAACCTCTGCGCCATCATGGCGCGTACTTCCGGTATTTTGATTAAAACCAGTCGGGAAAGTTCCCACAAACTGAATTTCATCCTCCATGTCGATCCGGAAAATGGTTAGTCCTATTTTCAGGTTATTCAGTGGATAAAATTCGATGCCTACTTCTGTACTGACCCCCTTTTCTTTGTCCAGATTCGTTAAGAATCCTCCACCTCCACCATTAAAAGAGGCCACTTCATCGAGAAAAGGAATGCGGTAAACGGTCGCGTACTTTGCAAATACTTTTGATTTCTTTCCCCAAAGCCAGATAAGCCCCGCCTCATAAGCTTCGGCATTATAAGTGTTCTTCGTATCTGAAAAACTGTTGCCGGGGTTGAAGAAATCGTTATTTGAACCTCTGATGGATGCCCGTTCGAACCGATAACCAGCGCTGAAAATGAGATTTTTGAGAAGGCTGAATTCATCACGGATATAGTATCCGAGGCTCTCCCGGGTAAAATCAGCGGTACTTGATTTCGCCGTCCTATCCCGATCGGTAAAAAAATCCTTTTTGTACGGTTCGTTATAATAGTCCGCACCCAGAATCACTTTGTTATCAAATCCGAAGATTTCTTTGGCCAGAATATATTTCGGCGTGATACCATATGTATCGGCCATAGTATCGGCAAAGAAAACGAATAATGGAATATTTGTTTGTAGATCTTTTTTGCCATACAGAAAATTGATTTCCAGTTGTCCCCAGGAACCCCAGAAGGATTTAATGCCTAGATTGATATTGGTATATTTATCCGAACCGTCATCATCAGAATGTCCCGGTTGATACTGTCTTCGGTCTTGTTCCATTTGTACTTTCGTCAGGGCGCCCGGTAGTTGGTAATCTGTTTTATTAAATGAGATTCCCAACGATACGCTGAGTAAATCACTGGCTGTATAGCCCAAATCAATGCCACCGCCCTGCGCGGAATATTTCGAACGCTCCCGATAACCGAAGTTAAAGTTATTTTCTCCAGTTGCGGCGTAAGTCCATTTATCCGTAGCACCGGTTACACTAACTCGTTCGTCATTGAGACCATAACTACCTGCAATAACAGACGCGTTAAATTTCGGCTCACCTTTCCCTTTTTTGGTGATAATATTAATCACGCCGCCTATAGCCGCGTCACCGTAAAGAACACTTCCCGGTCCGCGGACAATCTCGATTCTTTCTATCGTGTCTATCGAAATCTGCAGCCAGTTGATTGAGGACAGATCTGTCCGGTTTAAACGGCGGCCATCCAGCAGTATCAGTGTTTTCCCAAAAGGGTTATCTCCCCCGATACCACGGACGTCTATGTACGCTTGCGAGGAATTACTGCTAAACGTATGAAATTGAATGCCTTCTAGCTTGTCGAGTGCTTCGACAACTGTCGTCGCGCCGGACTTACTGATGTCTTCGGCAGTAATGACGGTGATATTGGCAGGTGTTTTACGCGTTTCCTGCTCGTCGCGTGTGGCGGTGACGACGATCTCCTTTAACGTGACAGCAGCTTCTTCCTCTTTTTGATCTTGAGCATGAACCGTTAAGAAAAAAATCAAGGAAAACAACAGAACTAAAACAAGAACTTTCTTCATGGAACTTCTCCTTTCCCCCTCGGGATTAAAGTAAGTTGGACTCCCATAAAGTTTCCTGGCTTGCGGCTCCCTACTCTCCAGCCCTTCCCGATGCTAGAGCATCAGTGGTTTGATGTGGATTTCGTTCCGCTTACAGTTGCGGGGCAGCGCCGGACTTCAACCGGCTTCCTTTATTTGGCAGTCATCTAGGCAAACAACGTCATTCTGGGCAATCCGCTTTGCGGATTTTTATCGATCAGAGTATCGACGTCGTAAACCTCTTTTATGTTCGCCGCGGTAATAACTTCCGCGGGTTTTCCTATAGCATAAATTTTCCCACAGTAAAGCAAAATTATTCGGTCGGCATTTTGCGCGGCCAGATTGATGTCGTGGGTAACAAAAATCACTGTGAGTTGTTGAGCCGTGTTTAATTGCCGCAACAAAGTTAGAAACTGAAGTTGATGTTTCAGGTCTAAAAAGACCGTGCTTTCATCCAGAAGCAGTACTTTCGGCTCTTGAGCCAGAGCGCGGGCAATCAGGACACGTTGGCGCTCACCGGCGGAAAGCTCGTCAAAGCGCCGGGTGGCAAAAGCCAGGGTATCCGTCTTTTCCATAGCTTCATGGACTATCCGGTAATCTTTTTTATCCTCAAACCTGTAATTGCTTAAATGTGGAAATCGTCCCATAAGCACAATTTCTTCCGCGTAAAAAGGAAAAATGATAGCAGTTTCCTGCGGCACGATGGCTACTTTTCGGGCAATTTCCTGATGTGACCATTGCAGGGTATCTTTACCGTCGATAAGCATTTGGCCGGAGGCGGGAAAAAGCGTGCCGTTAATAATTTTTAAAAGAGTTGTTTTGCCGGAACCGTTAGGGCCGATAATCGCCACAATTTGTGCTTCATCGACAACAAAAGAAACATCTTTCATCACCGGTTTGGCAGCGTAACTAAATTTTATGTTTTCAGCAGTAATTATAGGCATGGCTAACCGCCCTTTCTTTTTAAAAGAAAGATGAAGTAAGGCGCGCCGCAGAGAGCCGTGATAACCCCGACAGGCAATTCCGCCGGCGCTAAAATTACTCGGGCCAGTGTATCGGCAATAACCAAAAAGCAGGCGCCGAAGAGAGCAGAAGCCGGTAACAATAAACGGTGATCGGAACCGAAAACAAGGCGTATCAGGTGCGGCACCATAATGCCGACAAAGCCGATTATACCGGCCAAAGATACGGCCACGGCGGTAATAAGAGAAGTTACAATCAGCAGCCATTGCTTTGTGCGTTCTACGTTGACGCCTAAGTGCAGAGCCGTTTCTTCACCCTGAACAATTAAATTGAGCTTCCTTGCCTGGGTGTAAAGAAACACAAAACCGGCAATCAGGCAGAAAGCGGCCAAAATAATTTCCTTCATGGAAGCTCTGGAGAGATCGCCCATCAGCCAGAAGGTGATGCTGTGCAATTCCATACTATTGACAACAGAGAGGAAAAAAAGAATGGCCGCGGAAAAAAAAGCGTTCACGACAACACCGGAGAGTAAAAGCGAATTATCCAAAAGAGGTCCTCTAGTACCTCCCGCCACGACAAACACCAGAAAAACAGTAGCCAGCGCTCCTAAGAAAGCCAGAAGTGGTATTCCTAAGTAAAAAGATCCTGCGCCGGTAACTATCCCCACAATCGCCCCCAATGCCGAGCCGCCGGATATACCCAGCACGTAAGGATCGGCCAGCGGATTGCGCAAGAGCGCCTGAAAGATGACTCCACCCAGGGAAAGGGACGCGCCGACAATGCCCGCAAAAAGAATTCGCGGCAGGCGCACGGAAAAAACAATTAATTCTTCTTGAGAATTGATCGATAGATTTCCCATCAGGGCTTTGGCCAAATAGCGCAATATATGACCAAAATCGATATGGACACTGCCGACACAAAGGGAAACAGCACCAATAACCAAAAAAATTAAAAGCATCAGGGTGCTGATTTGCGCTACTCGTAATAAGGTTACGCGACGATAGATAGGCGGCTTCCTCCTCAATTTTAATGAGACCCAAGCTTCAGAAACGTAGTGCGCTGAAGCTTGCAGGTCGAATTAATGAAACTCAGATATTACAAACGCAGTGAAGTAATATCTGTTAGCTGAATTAATCCCATAGCCAAAGGCTATTGAGGTTATCCCGCAAAGCGGAGGTTATGAACACCAAAGTTTGCTTTGAGGTTCATAACCGTGATTTTTATGCACCTTATAACATATTTTATCAGGTAAATATTAAATTTGCTGGAAAAAAATGTGCGCTTGCTCAATATTTGCCGACGGGGGCAAGATAGATGGTAAATTCCTCTTCGCCGTCAACTCCGAGGAGTTGGTCACAAGCGCTCTGATCGTAGGCGGCAACGGCACAGCATCCCGCATCGATACTCTGGCAGGCCAGATAGAGATTCTGACCGACATGACCGGCATCAATGGCTATTACCTTATGGGCAGCCAAATCATAACGCCACTCCATGCGCGCCGGAATCGCCGTCCAGAAAAAGGTCACGGCAGAGCTAGCGATAAAGTTTTGACCGAAGCAGGCGGCAGCCGCCTTGCGTCCGATCTGATCATCGAGCTTTAGTTGAGCTAACTTCTCCTCAAAAGGCAAAAAACGGTAAAGACCGGCAGGCAGAGTTTCAACCCGATTGACGACAAGATAAGTTTCCAAAGCATGGCGCGCTCCCGCGGAAGGCACGGAACGCAGAGCAGATTCCGGACTCACCAAACAGCGGACACCTTGTGTCGCCCAGAGTAAAGCAGAGAGCTCTTCCAGAGTCAATGGATCAGGTTTATATTGACGTATGCTTTCCCGGAAGGCAATCGCTTCACCCACCGGCATCTTGCCCAGCTTCATCAGCGTGTTTTTACCGCTGGGCAGATCAATCCTCGGCACATCGGCAGGACAGGGCTTTTGCATAGGCGGGGCGGGCAACCCCCGGCTCTGAGCCGTGCGCGAAAAATCAATTTGCTTTCGGATTGTGTCCTTCAGGAAAAGGCGGCTTGCTTCAAAATGCTTCTTGGACATTTGATGAAGTTCCCCCCTATTACCTACTTGATCTTGACAAAGTCGGTCATCTCTTTGAACAAAGACGGATCCGCGTAAAAAGGCCAATCGTTATGGCCTGCTCCCTTGATGATCCACATATGCTTTTGATGCTCGGGGAGAAAATTATATAAATTGATCGCATGCTGAATCGGCAGAATTTCATCACGTTCCGCGCCAATGACGGAAATTTTCTTTTTAAACGTTTTTAGATTTTCGACGCTGTCGTATTTATCGGTCAAAATAAACTTGACGGGAAGAAAGGGGAACAACGATTTGGCGACAGAAACCAGCGTGTCCCAGGGCGTAATTAATATTATGCCGGCGATGGGAACTGAAGTTTGTTTGGCAACAGCGGCGGCAACGCCGCAGCCCAGCGATTCGCCTAGAAGATAAAGCGGCTCTCCGTATTGCTTATAAGCAAGATTTACCGTTTCTAAACCATCGATAACAAATGGTTTTTCGCCTACCTTGCCGGGTCGGCCTCCGTACTTCGGATATTCAGCCAGAATAACCCGGAAACCAAGTTTCATGAAGGGCTCAAAATAGAAACCTCGGTCGAGAGCCGTGCCGCCGTTGCCGTGGAATAAAACAATAGTGCCATTGGGCGCGGGCGCGTCACTATCAACGATTAAACCTTGATAATTCGCAGCCGTCGCCGGCCATAGCTTCATCTTTTCCGATGCCAGCATTCGCTCAGAGGGAACCACAGAACTGGGGAAATAAAGAAACATGTTTTGCATATTACAGCCTCCCAAAATAACCGAGATAAAAAAGACCAACAGGGCTATTTTTAGTTTACGTTTGATTATGCTTTTGGGACGTTCGATTATTGTGCCTGTTCATTTAATTTATAATACAAATTTCACCGGGAACGTTAGCGCTCCGGTGAAACGACTCGTTGAGCAAGTCATTGCCTGTTCGTCTCATGTTCCGTGGACCTTACTTTCATAGGCCACTTCTCACCTACGATAGCCAGTTGGCCAAGGAGGCCTTCATATACTCGCTGATTCGCGCCCCCATTCTCGAAGTGATCACGGATATTCATCGTCTCTAACAAAAGTCTGGCGCTCCCAGCAAGTGCCAAGTTCTGCGACTTGGCATCTGCTCTTTGGTTCGGATGTTTTAGGTCTGGCTCGTCTTTAAGAACGCTCAATCCAAGGTAGCCTCCATGCGATCCACCTGAGAACATATCGTAGACGAACTGGATTTCCTCTGAGAGGAGCCTGTTCAATATCTCGTTAGGCCGGCGATACTCAGGACAGTACCAGTAACTCCACAAACGCTCCCGGAAGATGAAATACCTCGCCTTCTGCTGTTGACCAGTGGGGAGCTGCGCGATACCGTTTTCGAGTTGCATCCGAAGGCCTGCTCTAAATTCGGCGGGAAGACGTGTTTCTTTGAGCTGGGCTTTGAGGAAAAAGTGGGTGTATTTGAATCCTCGATACTCGGCCTCTGGATTTTGCTCCGTTATGACGGCAGCGTTCATGAGAAAATCTATCATGGTACGAAGCAGGGGGACAGTGGCAAATGCCCAGCCATCTTCGCACAGAGGCAGAACCGCGCGATGGATGCCAAAGAGATCGGCAGTGAGCGCATAGAGAGCCCCACCGCTCAATGGATGTGGCGAAACACCGCCATGAGCCGAGGCAATCGAACTATTCACCACCTTTGCATACCCCTGAACGTCTCTGTGGAGCTGAAGGATTAGTGAATCAGCAGATAGAAAATCTCCGTGGGACATGTGTCCGTCACCTTAACAGTCAATTAGGCCCACCAATTAATATTCAAAGTTCGTTTTTCCCCGATTACCTAATATCCTGATAATTTAAAAATTACACAAAGTCGAGGTTATGCGTGTTTAGGCAAAAGCGTAACAAATCTTATTTTTTTGTAAAGCCGAAAATTTCTGGTCAAGAAGAACTTGCTGAAAAACGTACAAATAGCGGAAACTATTTCAAAACGATCAGGGCATCAACGACGATGGGCATAGCTGCGGAAAGAATAACGGGGTTGAGATCGATTTCCTGCACCTGCTCAATCTCCAATCCGATGCGTCCTACATTAATAAGAACATGGGCAAGAAGCTCCGTGTCGGCGGCTTCCATGCCGCGGACAGCGTCGAGAATTTTGCGTCCTTTAATCTCCCCCATCATCTTCAGTGCATCATTCTTATTAAGCGGCGCTTTGCGAAAAGAAATATCCCTTAATATTTCCGTAAAGATTCCGCCCAGTCCGAACATCACGCAAGGCCCAAACTGATCATCACGGCTCAAACCGATCACCAGTTCCCGTTTTCCGCTAACCATCTCTTGCATTAAGACTGCGCCGTCAAAACCTTTCAGCCCGGTCATGATTTCATCAAAAGCATTCCGCGCTTCTTCGTGAGTGCGGATGTCCATATGGATCAATCCTTTTTCGGTCTTGTGAGCGACAGCCGCCGAGCAGCCCTTCATCACCAGAGGATAGCCAATTTTTTCTGCGGCTTTTTCTACCTGGGTTTTATCTGTCAGAAGAATTTCGCGCGTAACCGGAATATCATAGAAAGCCAGCACCTGCTTGGATTCGTATTCGGAAAGAGTCTTTCGCCCTTCCTGCAAGGCATTATTAATGATTCTGATGGCGGATTTATAATTCATTA
>JBEKMF010000107.1:0-7796 GCA_050008655.1 Smithellaceae bacterium | reverse complement strand
TACATCGAAGAATTGCTGGACTACTGCGATAAACTCCCTGGCTGGCCGGAAAAAGTTCTCACCATGCAGAAAAATTGGATCGGAAAAAGTTACGGCTGTGAAGTGGATTTTCCGCTTATCGGCTCCAATAAGCCTATCAAAATATTCACCACGCGCCAGGATACTCTCTTTGGCGCAACTTTCATGCTCATCGCCGCGGAACTACCGCTGGTTACGGAATTATCCAAAGGCAAAGCTATCGAAAAAGACGTCCAACAATTTGTGGAAAAAGTAAAAAAACAAGACCGGCTGATGCGCACTTCCGAGTATTATGAGAAGGAAGGAATTTTTCTCGAGGCTTATTGCGAAAATCCCTTAACCGGAAAACAGATGCCGATTTATGCTACCAACTTTGTTTTAGCCGATTACGGCACCGGCTGTGTTATGGCTGTTCCCACTCACGACCAGCGCGATTTTGAATTTGCCAAGAAATTTAACCTGCCTCTGATTGTCGTTATTCAGCCGAAAGGCAAGAAACTCGACGCGGAAAAAATGACCGAAGCTTACACGGAGGAAGGAATTTTAGTCAATTCCGGTAAATTTGACGGCATGGAAAATCTTAAGGCTCTGGAATCTATTGCCGATTACTTAGAATCGATCGGCCGCGGCAAACGAATGATTCAATACCGCCTGCGCGATTGGGGAATTTCCCGTCAGCGCTACTGGGGCGCGCCCATTCCCATGATTAACTGTAAAAAATGCGGCATCGTTCCGGTTGCCGAATCGGATTTGCCCATCGTGCTGCCGCGTGATGTTGTATTAAGTGGTGCAGGCGGATCACCGCTGGCAGCCTTAAAAGAGTTTGTTCAAACAACTTGCCCGCAATGCGGCGGTGCGGCTGAGAGAGAAACAGACACGATGGATACCTTTGTGGAATCTTCCTGGTACTTCGACCGCTTTTGCAGCCCGGATACCGATAAAAAACCGGGCCTGGACCGCAAAAAACTGGATTACTGGATGCCGGTTGATCAATACATCGGCGGCGTTGAACACGCTATCATGCATTTGCTCTACGCCCGTTTTTACACCAAGATGCTGCGCGATTTTGGCGTTATCGGTGTGGATGAACCGTTCACCAATTTACTGACGCAAGGCATGGTTTGCAAAGAAACAACCAAGTGCCCGGAGCATGGATACCTTTTTCCCGAACAGGCGGCAGAGGGAAAATGCCACCTCTGCCAAAAAGAAGTAATTATCGGCAAAACGGAAAAAATGTCCAAATCGCTGAAGAACGTTATCGATCCGGATTATCTTATCGAAACTTACGGCGCCGATACAGCCCGCATTTTTTGCCTTTTTGCGGCTCCTCCGGAAAAAGATTTGGAATGGAGCGATCAGGGCGTGGAAGGGTCATTCCGTTTTTTGAACCGCCTGTGGCGTATATTTGCGGAATATTTAGACGACATCAAGAAAGTAAAGCCGCTTTCCGAGAGCCTCGATTTAGAAAGCGAATTGAAAAATCTGCGGCGCAAAACCCACCAAACAATCCGCAAAGTAACCATTGACATCGAAGACCGTTTCCATTTCAATACGGCTATCAGCGCGGTTATGGAATTGGTTAACGCCGTCTATTTGCTGAAACGCCCCGGCAAAGACGACAAAATTGCCCTGGCTACTGTCCGGGAGGCGCTGGAAACAGCCGTTATCTTGCTTGCTCCTATTGTGCCGCACATTGCCGAAGAGCTCTGGCAAAAGCTCGGCTATAAAACAGATGTTTCCGAGCTTTCCTGGCCGGAATATGATAAGGCAATTGCGAGCGAAGAAGAAATAACAGTTGTTATTCAGATTAACGGAAAACTGCGCAGCCGAATGACCGTGCCGGTCGATGAAGACGCGGAAAAAATTAAGGCCGCCGCTCTCATGGATGCAAAAATCAAGGCCATGATTAAAGAAGCAAAGGTCTTGAAAGTTATTTATGTACCAAATAAACTGGTCAACATTGTCATCGCCCAATAGCGGGTATGAACTACTTTGAGTCTCATTAAAAAAGGGTATTATCATGAAAAAACAAAATTGGTGTCTATTTATTAAAATCGGATTAATTTGTCTTTTTGTTTTTTACTTGCTCAACTGCGGCTATTCTTTTGCTCCGCAAGGAAAATACATCGATAAGCGCATCCAAAAAGTTTATGTTGAACCGTTCGGCAATAAAACAGCGCAGGCGGAAATTGAAAATTACGTCCGTACAGCCTTCATCAATCAATTTATTCAATTCAGCCGCTTGAAAGTTGTGGAGAGCATAGAATCAGCAGATGCCACGATTAAGGGAGCTGTTCTTAATATCAACACAGCTCCCCTTGCCTACGGCAGCAATACTCTGGTGACGCAAGAGAGGGTAAGAATGGCTTTAGAATTGACTTTCCAGGAAAAAGAAAGTGGTAAAACTATCTGGAGTTCGAAAAGCATAACCGGCACGGTCGACTACACCTTGGAAAATGATATTAATTTGCTTCCCGTGGACAGAAAAAACGCTTTCATTAAACTTTCCAATGATCTGGCGGAAAAAGCTTTTAATTTGATGATGTCAGGATTTTAGCAAAATTCAGCTCAAGTAACTATTATGCTTTTAGCTGTAAAATGTGGCCATTTTTTTTTCTTGGCCGTAAATAGCAAAAAAGAAACGATTGGCGTTTGGCCTACGCAACCTCCTGTGGCAAAAGAAATCCGTCATCTTTCTCCCTTCTTGAAAAAATTATCTTCACGCTTTTTATTTGTGGTTGATTCCCAAAAGGACATCAAATTAACCGCAAATTCAATAAACAGCTTGCTCACTGCCGCCGAAAAGAAATGCGCCGGCATTATTTATTCAGACTTTATTGAGAAAAGAGGAAATAAATTCACACCTCATCCGCTTATAGATTATCAACGGGGTAGTATCCGCGACGATTTTGATTTCGGTCATTTTTTCCTTTTTTCCGGTGCGGCTATTAAAGACGCCCTGCAAAAATACGGCTCTCTGCCGGCCGACCCCAATATCGCGCTATACGATTTGCGCCTGAAGGTTTCCATTGATTATCCCGTCTTTCATGTTCCCGAATTTCTTTATACGGTTATCGATAAAAATGTAAAGTCACTTAAGGCTAAAAGCGATGGAGTGGAAAACCATTTCGCTTATGCCGCGTCTAAAAATATTATTACCCAAAAGAAATTAGAAAAAACCGCTACTAACTATCTAAAACTAACCGGCGCTTACTTAGAAGCGCGCACCAAAAATGTTCCCCGAACAAATTATTCCTTTCCCGTGGAAGCAAGTATTATTATCCCGGTGCTTAACCGCAAAAGAACCATCAGAGAAGCAATTCAAAGCGCGCTTGAGCAAAGAACAAGTTTCGATTTTAATATCATTGTCGTGGATAATCATTCCACTGATGGCACTACCGGTATTATTAAAAAGCTGGCAGAAAAGCAGGAAAAGATAAAACATATTATCCCTGAGCGCCATGATCTGGGCATTGGCGGCTGCTGGAATGAAGCTATTTATTCGACACACTGCGGCCGCTACGCTGTCCAACTTGATTCCGACGATCTTTACAGTTCGGCACGAACTCTGCAAAAGATAATTGATGTTTTACGCAAAGGTAATTACGCGCTGGTGGTAGGTGCTTATACGACAGTCAATGAACGCCTGGAAAAAATTCCGCCGGGGCTCGTCGATCATAAAGAGTGGACAAAAACTAACGGCCATAATAACCTTCTGCGTGTCAACGGATTAGGCGCTCCTCGCGCCTTCGCTACCTCTATAATTCGTGAAATTGGCTTCCCCGATGTCAGCTATGGAGAAGATTACGCAGTCGCCCTGCGCATATCGCGCGAATACCAAATCGGACGAATTCACAAAAGCATTTATCTTTGCCGCCGCTGGCGGGAAAATACCGACGCCGCGCTCTCTCTCGAAAAACAAAAACGCAATGATTTTTATAAAGACGAGCTGCGCACAATGGAAATAAAAGCACGGCAGATACTAAATAAAAAGAAAAAAGAATTGGCAGATAGAACTTTTGCTAAATATCCCGGGGGAAAAAAAAAGTCCCTGACTGCTCTGTGCCTGAATCTTTTAGGAGAACAAAAGAAAAGCTGGCCTGGACTTGCTTATGCTTATCAAGAATTGGAGAATGTCCGCACTCGCTCAATTTCCTCCGGTAGCTACAATGTTGATCTGCAATTCAATCCTCAGCGCGCTGTCAGCAGCGGCGCCGTCGTTGACCGAAAATCAATCAAAAACAGGCCTTGCTTTTTGTGTATCGATAATCTTCCCGCGCGGCAGCAGGGAATATTATACCGGAAAGATTACCTCATCCTTTGTAATCCGGCGCCTATTTTCAATAAGCATTTCACTATTGTCAACTTACGCCATCAACCGCAAGCAATCTCCGCATCACTGATTTCGCTCATGAATTTGGCCCGTGACTTAGCTCCCGGCTTTACAGTATTTTATAACGGACCGGCCTGCGGAGCATCGGCTCCCGATCATTTGCACCTGCAAACAATTCCCAAAAACGTATTGCCTTTTATAGAAGCATCCAAAACTCAATCCCCGATAAAAGAGATATCTGGCGTAAAATTTTACACCGGAGAAAAACTCGACCGCGCCGTAGTTATTATGAGTGGAAAGAACAGGGAATCTTTACAGGAACAATTCAACCGTTTAATTAAAATAACACAAAAAATAATTTCCTCGAGAAGTGAACCAATGCTCAACGTTCTTTGCACCTATGAAGACAACACCTGGCGGCTGATAATATTTCTGCGGCAAAAACACCGTCCGGACTCCTTCTTTCTTGAAAGTGAAAAAAGAATTTTTGTCTCCTTAGGCGCGATAGATATGGCCGGAGTAATCATCACACCGATGCTTGCGGATTTTAATCGTTTGGAAGCCTCCACAATCAGTAGTATCTACCGGGAAGTGTCGTTTACGGAAGATGTAACCAATGAAATAATCCGGGAGTTGTAACGGATAATTAATTATGAACAGCGATGATAACATAATTGTGGATAGCGATTTTAGTTTTTCCGATGCGATTGCCGGAACAAACGCGCCCCTGGAAATAGTTGACCGCTTATCAATGATCGATGTCTGCTACTACTCTTTTGACGGCATGAAGCATCAGGGACAAATTATCATAGATTGCTCTCTGGAAGATGATGTCTGCGAAATTTTTTCTTTAATTGAAAAATTAAAATTTCCTATCGGCAAAGCTATTCCCATTGTAGCCTACGGCTGGCAGGATCATGAATCCATGGCCGCCAATAACACCTCCAGCTTTAATTTTCGTGTCATCGAAGGCACAACCAAATTATCACTCCATTCTTTCGGTCGTGCCTTAGATATCAATCCGGCGCAAAATCCCGTTATTTATCCCAACGGCCTTATTGCTCCCGAAGGTGCTGTTTATAACCCACAAAAGAAAGGAGCTTTTACTGCGGCAAATCCTGTCGTGCAGGAATTTATCAAACATGACTGGCACTGGGGTGGTAATTTCGAACAGCCGAAGGACTATCACCATTTTGAAAAGCCCTGATGAAAATCGAAACCCTGCTACAAAGGATGCGCAACGATAATGCTGGTAAACTTTTTGTTTTGTTTCAGATAAGTGACAAGAGTTTTTTTCGATATGACCACACCGCCTTCCTTACTGGAGGCGTGTAAAAGATGTAAATTTTTCCCCTGCCAAAGAGCAAAGCCGACATGAACGACATCCAAACCTTCTCGCTCGGTTACAAAAGCAACAATATCGCCTGTTTTAATGTTTCTTTTTTGCAAGTTTACTTTATTCTTTTTAATTACACAAAAAGTTTTGCGGGAAAGATTTTTTTCGACAATCAGCATTTTTTGAAATTCATTTTCGTTTTTTAATGCTGGATAAGACGCACGGTGAGTCGTCATGTAATTTATCTTTTTGTGCCTCGGTTCACCACCTAAACGCCTCATGATATCCTTAATAATTTTCTTTCGTTCGTTGTCACGCAGCCAATCGGTAAAGTAATGTAGGCGTGAGGAATAACCGGCAATAATGCCGTGACGGTAACGGATAAATTGTAACATCCGCCGGAATTCTACAACTGTAATTCTCCCCTGAATGGCGCATTTGGCCAACGCCAGGACGGCTTCCAAAAAAGTAAAACAATCAAATTGGGTGAAGTTGACGACTAACTTTTCTTTGCCCCCGGCTTCCAGAGTCCCAGTTTTGTAAGGAGCACGCAGGAACCTCCGGCCGATTTCTATGATCAAATCGCCAAAGTACAAATCTTTTCCTTTCAACTGCCGGTTAAGGCTATTTAAATTAAATTGTTTCATTAAACCGCCAACATAATAAATATTCCTAAATGTCTTTGTAAATTATTCTTCGCCACAAAGCAAATTGAAAAAATATGCCGCCAATAGTGGAGCTACCTCCGGCAGAAGCCGGAGGCGCCCCATAACAGGCGACCTCCCGCCTGCACTTTGCGTGAACGAATGTCCGAGCGCAAATGCGAATTGTGGGCTACGACGCATTCCTCCACAGCGGGTGCCGGAGGATATTGAGACGCGGGATTGACAATATTCTAGAAATATCATAGTGAGCCTATGCATTTAGAACTGAGGAGAATAATTATGCCATTAGTTCAAGCGGGAAACATCAAACTGAATTATGTCGAACACGGTAGCGGAAATAATATTGTCGTTTTTATTCATGGATATCTGGGCTGTGTCCAGTGGATGGATTTAGTATGGCCCCGGCTATCCAAGGATATTCACGTATTTGCTATAGATTGGCGTGGCTGCGGGGACTCGGAAAAGCCGGCTGCAACGGGTAATTTTGAAAATTATTCCATGAAACAACACGCAAAAGATATGGTCGCGGCTATTAAGGCTCTTGGCATCAAAAAATGTTCACTGGCCACGCATTCTACAGGCGGCATTATCAGCATTTATATGCTCCTTGATGAACCGGGTATTTTTGATAAAGTTTTGGCGCTTGATCCGGTAAGCCCCACGGGATTGTTGGTTCCGGAAAACCATAGCCTTGCTTTCCCGGCAATAAAGGAAAACAGAAATTATGCCTTCAAGTTTCTCTCTTTTGCTGCGCCGACACTTTTCATTAAAGAATCTCTCAGCCCGGGTATAAAAGCTCAATTCAAGCAGGAAACTTCTGCCGAGCAAAAAGACCTCTTCAATTTAGTTGTGGACAAAGCAAGAACTTTGAGCGACGGCGCCGGAGCCGGCACCCTGTATCACCTGCACAACGAGCGCATCAGCGGAACATTAGCCAAAGAAACTCACAGCATCAAACAGCCATTTTTAGTTTTATGGGGCGAAGAAGATACGGTTATTCCGCGGCAAGACACGGACGAAACCGTTAGACTCTTGCCCAACTGCAAGTTGCAGATAATTAAGGATGCCGGCCACTCTTTAACTCTCGAAAATCCCGCTCTATACACACAGATATTCGTTGATTTCTTCCGGAATAAATGAAAGCGACCAGACTTGCAGACTGGCCTCTTTACTTTTTTATTATTGGAGGGCGTTTACTTTCTTAGTAAGGCGGGAAATTTTGCGGGATGCGTTTTTCTTGTGAATTACGCCTTTAACCGCCGCTTTATTCAACGCGGGAATAACAGCTTTGAGCGCGCTTGCGGAGTCTTTTTTCTTCTTGCCTTCCACAGCGGTAATTACTGCTTTAACCTTAGTCTTGAGCGCGGACTTGACGGCGATATTGCGCTCGCGGTGTTTTTTGCTCTGACGATCGCGTTTTTCTGCTGATTTATGTATTGCCAAA
>JBEKMF010000106.1:0-7981 GCA_050008655.1 Smithellaceae bacterium | reverse complement strand
TTAAATCTGGTTGGACTTAAACGACGCAATTTCTCGGAAAAAACGATCAAAGCACTCAAAGACGCCTACCGTATTATTTTTCGCTCTAATCTTCTTCTGGAAGCAGCCTTGAAAAAAGCGCAAAAAGAGGTAGAAGATTTTCCGGAAGTACGGAATTTTATAAAATTCATCCAGGAATCAAAAAGAGGCACTTGCCGTTAAGGAAATATGCCTGTGAAAAGAAAGAAAATTAAAGTTGGCGTTGCCGGAATCGGACACCTGGGCAGTTATCATTTACAAAAATACCAGAAAATGGAAAATTGCGAAATTATTTGCATTGCTGATACAATTTTGGAGCGTGCCCAAAAGGCTGCGGTAATTTATAATTGTCTGGCTCTTTCCGATTACCTCGATATGTTAGGTCAGGTTGATGCCGTAAGCATTGCTGTCCCGACAGGTGAACACTATAAAATCGCCAGGGATTTTTTGGCGGCCGGAATAGACGTACTGATTGAAAAACCAATTTGCGCGACCCTCGAACAGGCGGATGAATTAATCGAGCTGGCGCGAAAGAATAAACTAATCCTACAGGTCGGTTTTGTCGAAAGATTCAATCCCGCTATTATGGCTCTGGAGAAAGTTATGACCAGACCAGTCTTTATCGAGTCGCATCGGCTACACCCCTTTTTTGAGCGAGGTACGGACGTGGATGTTATTCTTGATTTGATGATTCATGATCTGGACATTATCCTGAAATTTGTTGATTCACCGCTCCGTAGTGTCGAGGCGGTCGGGGTTCCCTTCCTTTCTGATAAAATTGATATATCCAATGTGCGTCTTTCTTTTGACTCGGGCTGTATCGCCAATGTTACAGCCAGCCGCATCAGCGCTAAAACCATGCAAAAAATCCGTTTCTTCAGCATTGAAGGGTATCACTCCGTTGATTATCAAAAACGCGAGATCGTGTCTTTGGGGAAAAGAATCAATGGATCAGGGCATCTGGAGATAATTCAAAACAGCATCGAAGTAGGCAGCCACGATCCCTTGGAAGAAGAAATCCGTTCTTTTATCAGCGCCGTAGTTAACCGCTCCAAGCCACTTGTCTCCGGTGAGGATGCGCGGAAGTCTCTGGAGCTTGCTGTTGATATAATCAAAAAAATGAAAACCGCCGAGGTAATATAATAATATGATTCCGATGGTGGATTTAAAAAGGCAGTACCGCGCCCTGAAAAGTGAAATTGATGCAGCGATCAGCGGCGTCTTAGAAGGAACGCAGTTTATTCTCGGTCCTAATGTAGGTAAACTGGAGGAAGAAATCGCCGCCTATCACGAGTTGCCATATGCTATCGGAGTAGCTAACGGCACGGATGCATTGCTTCTTGCTCTGCGCGCTTGCGGCATTAAGGCCGGCGACGAGGTAATAACGACCCCGTTTACCTTTATAGCCACAGCGGAAGTAATTGCCCTTTTAAATGCCGTCCCGGTTTTTGTGGATATTTGCCCCGATACGTTTAACCTCAATTGCGCCCAAATTACCAAGAAAATAACCAGTAAAACTAAGGCTATTATTCCTGTCCATTTATTTGGTCATCCTGCCGATATGGCTCCCCTTATGGAAATAGCGCAAAAACACAAACTCAAAGTAATTGAAGATTGTGCACAAGCTTTCGGCGCTAAATATCATTCTCAAAAGGTAGGCACCATAGGTGATGTCGGCTGTTTTAGTTTTTTCCCCAGTAAAAATTTGGCTGGATACGGCGATGGCGGAATGGCCATCACCAGAAACGAAAATATTGCTAAGCAATTAAAAATGTTGCGCAATCATGGAAGCTCTGTGCGCTACTATCATCAAATAGCGGGTTACAACAGCCGTCTGGAGAAATTCAGGCCGCTGTCATTCGCGTCAAACTCAAAAAAATTAGTCAGTTTAACGAAGCTCGCTGCCGAAATGCCGCCACTTATTGCGCGGCTATCAATCGAAAAGATATAATTTTGCCTTCTGTCGCTTCCGGTTGCGATCATGTGTATCACCAATTTACTATTCGCTCAAAAAAACGCGATATTCTGGCTACTGCTCTTCAGGAGAAAGGCATTGCCTCGGCCGTTTACTATCCGGTGCCGCTGCATCAGCAGGAAGTTTTCCTAAATTTGTACAATTTGTCGGTAAAACTGCCGCAGAGTGAAGTTTGCGCGAGCGAAGTTCTTTCGCTGCCGATGTTTCCGGAATTGAATCAAGAAGAAATCAGTCTTATTGCCGCCGTGATTAATAATGCCCAGTAAAGAAAAAAATCCCATCCCGGAAGAAGTTTTTGTGGTCGGAAAAAACAAAACAATAATGATTGTTGCTGGCGAAGCTTCCGGTGATATGCACGGCGCCAGTCTGGTCCGGGAAATGTTAAGGATCGATTCGTCTCTTAATTTTTACGGCATCGGCGGCAATAAATTGCAGGAAGCAGGAGTAAAGCTTTTGGCCAACGCTTCCACTATGGCTGTTGTTGGTTTGACGGAGGTCATTTCCAAATTAGGAAGTATTTTAAAGATAATGAATATGATGAAAAAATCACTTGATGAGTACCGGCCAGAGCTTGTCATTTTAATTGATTATCCCGATTTTAATCTTCCTCTCGCCAAGGCCGCAAAAAAAAGAGGAATAAAAGTATTCTACTATATTAGTCCGCAGGTATGGGCCTGGCGGAAGAGCAGAATCGGTCAAATCAAAAAAACGGTAAGCAAAATGGCGGTAATCCTGCCTTTTGAAGTCGATACTTATAGTCAAAAAGGCTTCTCAGTGAACTATGTCGGCCATCCTTTGCTGGACTTGATGAGACCGGATTATTCCAAGCAAGAATCAAGAAAAATGATCGGTCTTGCCGAAAGTAAAACTACTATTGGGCTTTTGCCCGGCAGCCGTGTTACGGAAGTAAAAAAATTACTGCCGGAGATTTTGCGAGCGGCGGAAATATTAGCGCAAAGAATACCAAACGTACAATTTGTCTTGCCGCTAGCCGATATGCTCAATGAAAAAATTGTTGCTGAAATTATTTCGGGCTTTTCTGTGAAAGTGCAGGTGATTTCCGGCCATACGTACGAAGCTATTTCCTGCGCCGATTTGGCCATAGTCGCGTCGGGGACGGCGACACTGGAGACGGCCCTCTTGGGAGTTCCCATGATTATTATCTATAAGATATCCCCTCTTTCTTATTTTGTCGGCAAATTGTTCATTCGTATAAAAAATATCGGTCTGGTTAACATCATTGCCGGTAAAACTATCGTGCCGGAACTGATTCAGGAGAAGGCCAATGCACAAAGTATTGCTTCAGAGGCCGTCGGTATTTTAACAAGTGTGGAAAGAAAGAAAGAAATGACAAATGAACTGGCGACAATTCGTGCCAAACTGGGCAAACCCGGTGCAGCAATAAGAGCTGCCCAACTAGCTTTAGATATGCTATAAAAGGAATTATGGATACATTTAAACGTCTTTTAAAAATGACTAAACCCTATAGTGTGCGTTTAACTATTGCTATGATCTGTATGGCGGCAGTAGGCGCACTAACATCAGGTCAGGCGTATATAGTTAAGCCAGCCATGGATGACATTTTCCTGAATAAGAACACTTTCGCGTTAATGTGGATCCCCCTTGCCGTCGTTGGGATTTTTTTACTCAAGGGTATTTGTAATTACTGCCAGCTTATTTTGATGAGTTATATTGGGCTTAGAATTGTTGCTGATTTGCGCAATAAACTTTACGAGCAAATACAGAAACAATCTTTGGCTTTCTTTACACAACATCCGACTGGCATTCTTATGTCTCGAATTACCAATGATGTTATGGCTATTCAATCTGCTTCTTCGGAAGCTGTTACCAGCATAATTAAAGATACTTTCTCCATTATTTTTCTGACTGCTTTAATTTTTTACACTAATTGGAAATTAGCTTTAATTGCCATAATTGTTTTCCCGGTCACTATTCCTATAATTTCTAAATTTGGTAAAAAAATGAGAAAAGTTACGACATCCACGCAAATAACGATGGGAACACTCACCTCTCTTTTACAGGAAACGATTTCCGGAACCCGCATTGTCAAAGCTTTCAGTATGGAAAAGTATGAAAATGAAAGATTTGCCGCTGAAAATGAGCGGCTTTTCAAATTAAATATTAAGACTGTTTCCATAAACGCCATTTCCAGCCCCTTTATGGAATTTTTGGGTTCAATCGCCATTGCCGCTGTAATATATTATGCAGGAAATGAAGTTGTTAAAGGCAACCAATCTCCCGGCACTTTTTTCACATTTCTCGCCGCACTGTTGTTGCTCTATGAGCCTGCTAAAAGGCTTACTAATGTCAACAACACTATCCAGCAGGGTATAGCCGGCGCTGAGCGCGTCTTTAGCATCATTGATCGCGTGCCCGATATCATAGATAAATCCAAGGCTATAAATCTTCCACCCATTACCCGCGGTATTGATATCAAAAATGTCACGTTTCGCTACGAAGAGTCGCCTGTCTTGAAAAATATAAATCTTTCCATCAAAGCCGGCGAGGTTGTCGCTTTTGTCGGTATGAGCGGCGGAGGAAAAACATCTTTAGTTAATTTAATTCCACGATTTTATGATGTTACTGAAGGCTGCATCCTTATTGACGGACACGATGTTAGAGACGTGACCATGCAGTCGCTGCGTAACCAGATAGCTATTGTCACGCAACAGACAATCCTCTTTAATGATACTGTGAAAAATAATATTGCTTACGGAGATATCGACCGGACCGAAACAGACACAATCAACGCCGCCAAAGCGGCCAATGCTCACGACTTTATCATGAAATTGCCCCAAGGATATGATAGCAATATCGGCGAATTAGGTACCAAGCTCTCCGGCGGAGAAAAACAAAGAATTTCTATCGCCCGGGCATTGCTCAAGAACGCTCCCATTTTGATTCTCGATGAAGCAACATCATCTCTGGACTCGGAAGCGGAAATTGAAGTGCAAGAAGCTTTGGATAATCTCATGAAAGGCAGAACGACGTTAGTTATAGCGCACAGGCTTTCCACAATCCGCAATGCCGACAGAATAATTGTTTTAGTCAATGGCGAAATCATGGAAGAGGGTAACCACGAAACGCTGCTTGCGAAAAAGGGCGAATATTTCCGTCTGTACAATTTGCAATTCAAAGATGAAGGGACTAATGTGGAAAATGATCAATTGGCAAAGGATTTGGGATGATGACGACGAAGCCATCAGCCGTTACCGGCCAGCCAGGACAATAGCATCTGCCCTTTCTTGGCCTTATTGCCTGATTATCAATTTTCGCAATTGGCTTTACGATCAAAAAATACTACCGGCAGTAAAACTTCCCTGTCCGGTGATTAGCGTCGGGAATATCACTGTCGGTGGGACGGGGAAAACTCCCTGTGTAATTATGCTGGCTAAAATGCTGCAAAAAAATGGTTTTCGGCCGGCAGTTCTAAGCCGCGGCTATGGCGGCAAAAGCGTCAGATCGGTTAATATCGTTGCGGATGGTCACAAGATTTTACTCAAAAGCAAAACCTCCGGAGACGAAGCGCTTTTGATTGCTCAATCTCTGGAAGGTGTTCCCGTAATTACCGGTTCCCGAAGAATTGTTACCGGTAGAGCCGCCATCAAACAATTCGGAACAAATGTTCTTATTTGTGACGACGCTTTTCAGCATCGGAAAATATTTCGGGATATCGATCTGGTTTTATTGGATAGCCAAAATCAACCAGGGAATGACCATATTCTTCCGCGGGGAAGACTGCGCGAACCGATTGCAGGGTTGAGACGTGCTGGCGCTTTTGTGATTACGCGTATCGGAGAAGGGCCGCAAGTAAACAACATTATCGGCAAATGGGCGCCAGCTGGAAATATTCCTGCTTTTATGAGTATCCACAAGCCAAAAGATATAATCAAGGGAGATAACAGCCGGCAATGGCCGATTTCCGGATTAAAAGGGAAAAACGTTTGCGCTTTTTGTGGAATAGCTAAGCCCGAATCGTTTAAAAATACTCTGCTTGCCGCCGGGGCGCAAGTTTTGTTTTTTGATATTTTTTCCGATCACCATCGCTATAGCGAAAACCAATTGGGAAAAATTAAAAACCAATTTATTGATTGCCACGCTGACTTTCTTATTACAACGCAAAAGGATGCCATCCGCCTTCAGGAATTCCCCAAATTTTTAAATATAATTTGTATTTTGCGCGTAGAAATGGAAATTACTCCATCCATGGAATTATTTGAGAAATTTATTTTAAACGAACTTGCGGCGGCTCCGGGATTAAAGGCTCAATAAGGGTGCCTGTAGTAGTGATAAAAATAGGATTAGTTTTAATAAAATATATACCGTTGAGCTTAAGAAGGCTATTCGCCGTTCTATTGGCTGGCTTCGGTTATCGGCTTTCCTTAAAACATCGGCTTATTGCCCTTCATAACTTAAGCCAGTCTTTTCCCGACAAGAGGTCGGAAGAAATAGTGAAAATTGCGATAAAATCATACCGGAATTTTTCTTTTGTCGTTGCCGAATTTTTCGATATCCCTTATTTAAACAAAGGGAATCTACACCGCTGGGTTAGCATCGAAGGCCTGGATAATTACAATCGGGCATGTTCGGAAGAAAAAGGTGTCCTTCTTTTTGGCGCTCATTTCGGCAACTGGGAAATAGGCAATGCGGCCTTAGCGGTAATGACGCAGCCGTTTGTTTTTGTTTACCGTATTCTGGATAGTCCTTTGCTGGAAAAGGTAATAACAGGTGTGCGCGCCTCTTACGGCAACATTTCTCTTTCTAAAGAAAATACCATGCGGAAGATGATTCGACTATTGAAAAATGGTGCTACAGTTAATATGCTTATTGACCAAAACGTTGCCTGGTATGGAGGAGTATTTGTTGATTTTTTTGGCCGCCAAGCTTGCACCACATCCGGGCTGGCTCTTTTGGCTCTGCACACGAAAGCACCCGTGCTTCCCGCCTTTACTCGCCGCTTGTCCAATGGCAAATATTTATTGGAGATCGGCAAGAAGGTTGAAATTATTAGTTCCCGCAATAGAGAGGCCGATGTATTAGTCAATACGCAGAACTTTACTAGAATTATTGAAGAGCAAATTCGTAAATATCCCGAACAATGGTTTTGGGTACATCAACGCTGGAAGACGAAACTCTGCCAGGTAAAACAAAAAAGGATAAGTGATTGAAATCAAAAAAAACAAAAAAATTGCCGAAACAAGGTATAAATAAAATTTTGATTCGTGGAACCAACTGGATCGGTGATGCCGTTTTAACATTGCCGGCAGTTGCCGCTATTCGCGCCACTTACCCTGACGCGCATATCGCCGTACTCGTAAAACCATGGGTGGCCGATATCTATGATCTTTTTTCCTCTGTCGATGAAGTAATTATTTATGAGAGCAAATTAGATAATCCCATCGGCGTGTTTAAGCTTGCAAACAAGCTCAGAAAGAAAAAATTCGATGCGGCAATACTATTGCAAAACGCTATTGAAGCCGCAATAATTGCCTTTGCTGCCCGGATACCCATTCGTGCCGGCTACAGTTCGGATGGCCGCGGCCTTCTTTTAACCCATAGAGTGAAACGCACTAAAAAGATGAGAAAAATTCACCAAATTGACTATTATCTGGAAATGGTCAAAACCTTAGGGTGTGTTTCTGTCGGACGGGAATTACATCTGGAAACTAAAATCAATCGCTATAATGCCCAAAGCGTCTGGCGCAAATTTATACCGGAAAAAGGGAAGATTATAATCGGCATTGCCCCGGGCGCTACTTATGGCCCGGCGAAAAAATGGTTTGCCGATAGATTTGCCGCAGTGGCAGACAAGCTCAACGAAAATCAGTCTTTGCAGATAATCCTGCTGGGCGGCAAAGCTGATGGAGAAACAGCGCAAGAAGTCCAAAAAATGGCGCGCACCGATTTGATTAACCTTGCCGGTAAAACTACTCTGCGGGAAGCTATTTATTTAATTACCCAATGCCG
>JBEKMF010000105.1:0-8179 GCA_050008655.1 Smithellaceae bacterium | reverse complement strand
GGTATTGACCCATTTTCCATTCATCTTTTTATAAAGGAAAATATCTTCCTGAAATGATCCGGCTCTTTCTACAACATAGCTTGTATCAGGGCGATAACTGATGTTAACCCGGTAAGTATTGGAACTCTTTTCTACCGGTTTTATCAAAACAATTTCTGCTTTCGGATGTATTCGCTGAAAATCATCTTTGATCATTTCATTTGCAGGTTGATCGCAACCAGAGATAATAAATATTAATAGAAGTAAAAGCCACTTTCTCATATTTGCCTCCCGAATATAGAATCGCAAAAATGCTGAAGTAACCTCTGTGTAATTTACCATTTAATATTTATCAATATACTGTGAATAATTTTAGTAATCTTTTTAAAAATAAAACAACATATTTAATTTTACAACAATATAATAAAAAAAGCTGTAAGATCGTTGCCCTTGACACAGTAGATTTATTTACCTATATGTTTTTAGAGAAAAAAGAAAGGATTCTTTTTAATGACCAAGCCAAGTATTCTTTTTATGGGAACGCCATCTTTCGCCATTCCTGCGCTGGACATACTCCACGCCCGGAACTATCCCCTTATCGCTATCGTTACTCAACCTGACCGCTCCCAAGGAAGAGGTCAAAAAAAAATCGCTCCTCCTGTGAAAACTTTTGCGCAAAAGATCGGTTTGCCGATTTTTCAGCCCGAAAATATTAACGAACAATCTTTTATAGACCTTTTCCAAAAACTTAATCCGGATATGGTTGTCGTTGCGGCCTTCGGTAAAATTCTACCGAAAGTTATCATTGATTTTCCGCCTCTGGGCTGCCTGAATATTCACCCTTCCCTCTTGCCGAAATATCGCGGCGCGGCGCCAATCAATTGGGCCATAATTAATGGAGAGACAAAAACAGGTGTCACAATTATGCATATGGATGAAGGAATGGACTCCGGCAATATTATTTTACAAAGTGAAACTATTATTTCGGCAAATGATAACTACGGCCAATTGCACGACCGCTTAGCGGCTGAGGGAGCTTCCTTACTCATAGCCGCTATTGAACAAATACTCGCAGGTAATTTAGCCGATAGAGCACAGAACTCATCTTCAGTTACCTTCGCCCCTCGTCTGACGAAAGAAACCGGCCGAATAAACTGGCACGCTGATATCTTCGCCATTGTAAATCTTATCCGCGGCCTCAGCCCAATACCTGCAGCTTACACGATTTTAGAAGGCCAATTGCTGAAAATATATGCTGCCGAACCAAAACCTAGCAAAGCCGACAATATTCCGGGATCAATTGGCCTTATAACCGCGGAAGGCATACCTGTTGCCGCTAAAAACGGATATGTGCTTTTAAAAGAGTTACAACTTGCCGGTAAGAAAAAGATGCCGGCCAGCGCTTTTCTGCGCGGTTATCGCCTGAATCCCAGCGTCATTCTAGGCTCATGACCTGTAGATCAAGACCCATATTATAGCTTAGTCATCATCATCATCGGCTTTATTATCTTGACACGTACGGCAGACGTTAAATATACTTAAAGAAGTAAAAAAGTTGAATCAAAAAAAGTAGATAATTAAATTTTTTGATAAAATGACGAAAACATTTTTGCCTTACACAATATTTAATACGCCTCTTGTTAAATCAATTTTACGAGGCGTATCTTTGTTTTTTTTAAGGACACTCGGCTGGAAAGAAATCGGTCAGCTACCAGACAAAGCAAAATATTTACTCATTGTTGCGCCGCACACTTCTAATTGGGATGTATTCTATGGCGTGATCCTGGCTTTCGCGCTTAAACTTGACGCTCACTTTTTGGCTAAAAAAGAATTATTCCGCTGGCCCTTCAGCCCGCTTATGAAATGGCTGGGCGGATTACCTATTGACAGGACATTATCAAGTAATATTGTGGACCGCATGATCCAGGAATTTGCAGTAAATGAGAAATTCGTCCTGGCTATAGCTCCCGAAGGTACCCGCCGTAAAGTAAGTTACTGGAAATCCGGTTTTTACCATATAGCGGAAGGCGCACATGTTCCCATCCTGCTGGCCTTTATCGATTATGCCAGCAAAACGGGCGGTGCCGGACCGCTTATCTATCCAACTGGAGAAATAGACCGGGACATGAGCGCCATTCGTGATTTTTATCTAACAGTCAAGGGAAAGCATCCAGATCAAACAAGCCCCGCTGCTATTCGTTCTCCAAAATGATTTATTTTTATAACGCATCAAAAAATATATGATGTATATATGCAAAAATATCTTTTAATTATCAATATGCCGATATTCCTGTATTTACCGGCATCAAACAACCGTACTTATTATCAATAATCGCATAAGTATATAGAGCTATGGATAAATCCGTTCGCCACCTGGCGGTTGACATTTTAACACTGATTCAAGAACGCCGGAAATTTGCCGCAGAGCTTATTGATGACTGCCTTGATGCTTATAAATTATCCGGTACTGCTGATGGGCGTCTGCTTACTCACCTTGTTTACGGAGAACTACGCTTGCAGGGACATCTTGATTGGATAATCGCCAAACTCTATCAAGGCGATTTTTCCACACTCAACGAAAAAATTAAAAATATTTTACGTGTTGCTCTTTATCAACTTAAATTCAGCGAACGATTGCCGGATTTTGCCGTTGTCGATGAAGCTGTCAAGGTTGCCAAAAAAATTCACCCCGCCAAAAGCGCGTTGGTCAATGCAATTTTGAGAAATTACATCCGCTCTGGTGAAAATATATCCTTCCCCTCTTTCGAAAAAAAACCGGCGGAACACATTGCTGCGTTTCATTCCCATCCTTTGTGGCTCGTTAAAAAATGGATTAATATTTTCGGTAAACAAGAAACCTTAGCCTTGTGCACGGCTAATAATAAAATACCGCCTTTGACCATACGCGTTAATACTTTAAAAACCTCACGGGCGGAACTTAAAGAAAAACTTATGTACTCAGGCCTTGATATTAAAGAAACAACTTTTTCTCCCGATGGTTTTACTCTGTCTCATGCCGATCAACCGATTCAAAAAACATTTTTTTTTCGTCAAGGGTTGATTCGTATTCAAGATGAGGGCTCACAATGTATTTCTTATCTGGTCAGCCCTAAAGAAAATGAGACAGTTCTGGATATTTGTGCCGGCACAGGCGGAAAGACAACTCATTTAGCGGCAATTTTGAAAAACAAAGGTCAAATCGTTGCCACTGATCATGATTCAGAAAAAATTTCTGAGTTAAAAAAAGAAACAGGAAGAATGGGAATTACAAATATAGCAACCCAAACGGCTGATCTGAGTGTCAGTCTGCCCGATTCATTAAAAGAAAAATTCGATCATGTTCTTGTTGATGCCCCTTGCTCCGGTACGGGAACTCTACGGCGAAATCCCGAAATCAAATGGCGTATCCGTCCCGAAGACTTGCATAATTATACTGCAGTGCAAAAGCTTATTTTAGGCAATGCGGCACTGGCTGTTAAAAAAGGAGGCCGTTTAATATATTCTACCTGCTCACTTTTGCCCGAGGAAAATGAATGCATCATAGATGATTTCATCAGATCGAATAAACGTTTTTCTTTAGAGAAGCCCTCTTCATTAATAAATCCTCAATTATTGGACAATCACAATTTTTATCATACTTACCCGCATACGAATAATATGGATGGTTTTTTTGGAGTAATATTGAAGTGCCAATGATATAATTTTTTTAATATGCTTGATTTAAATTGACGAAAGAAACAAAAAAATGATAGCTTGTAATACATTTTTTTGCTGACGGAGGAAGGAGCTTTCATGTTCCTAAAACAAATGCAGGTCGGCCATATGGCTGTTTTTGCCTATTTGCTCGGAGATACCGTCACCGGCGATGCGCTGGTCATTGATCCGGCAGATAATGTCAAAGATATTATTGCCGAAGCCCAAAAAAACAAATTGCGGATCAACTATATTGTCAATACTCACGGCCATGTCGATCACATCGGTGGAAATGCCGAAATGCAGAAGCTTACCGGCGCTAAAATAATCATTCACGAAAACGATGCCCCGATGTTGGCTTCCACACCGGCCATGATGCTCAAAATGTTTGGAGCAAAACAGTCCCCACCTGCCGATATTGTGGTTAAAGACGGAGATATAATCTCCCTGGGTAATATTGAGCTGAAAGTTATTTCCACTCCCGGGCACTCTCCCGGCGGAATGTGTCTTTACACCCCCGGATTTATTTTCACGGGTGATACTCTTTTTGTGGAAGCGGTAGGCAGAACAGATTTACCGGGCGGTTCATGGCAGGTAATGTACAATTGCATTCAAAAAAAACTCTTCACTCTGCCGGATGATACTAAAGTTATGCCGGGACATAATTACGGACGCACACCTACTTCTACGATCGGTCATGAAAAAAAATATAATCCGTCAGTGAGATAAAGGAGCATATCTTTTATGACCAAGAGCATCCAGCAGACCAATTTCCCGCAATTAAAGTTTATTAGTCGCGGCAAAGTTCGCGATCTTTACGCTGTAAAAGATTACTTACTGATCGTGGCCACGGACCGTATTTCAGCTTTTGATGTTATTATGCCCGATCCGATTCCCGGCAAAGGCGTTATTTTAAACCGCATGTCCGCTTTTTGGTTCCAACAGATGGAAGACATTATCGGCAATCATATTGTATCAACCAATACGGCTGATTTTCCCGCCGAATGCGCCCTCTATAGAGAAACATTGGAAGGCCGGAGCATGCTGGTAAAAAAAGCCTCTCCGCTGCCGGTGGAGTGCATTGTACGAGGCTACCTCTCCGGCTCCGGCTGGAAAGATTATCTGAACAGTCAATCAATTTCGGGCATCAAACTTCCGCCCGGATTGAAAGAATCTTCCCGCCTGCCCCAGACCATTTTTACTCCAACAACCAAAGCTCCTGAAGGCGAGCACGACATAGCAATTACCAGAGGTAAAATGGAAAACATTATCGGCGTGGAACTAACCGCTAAAATTATAAATATCTCCTTAGCTGTTTATGAACGGGCGGTATCTATTGCTGAAAAAGCCGGAATTATCATTGCCGATACTAAAATGGAGTTCGGCCTTATCGGCGAGCAATTAATCCTGATCGACGAACTACTCACTCCCGATTCCTCCCGCTTCTGGCCCAGCGATGATTACGAAGAGGGACGGGCGCAAAAAAGTTTCGATAAACAATTCCTGAGAGACTATCTCCTTTCAATCAATTGGAACCAAAAACCGCCCGCCCCGGAACTGCCCCCGGAAATTATTGAAAAAACCAGGGCAAAATACGAGGAAGCCTTAAAACGTCTGGTAAAATAATTTATTACCCTTGACATAAGCAAAATCATTATTAAATTCCGTATTGTTTATCCAAACATATTAGTTCCAGGGGGACACATTTGAGTTCCAGAAAACTGCCGGATTACAACTTAAAACAAAAAATATTATATATCGATAATACTAGCCCTGAAGTTCTTCGGAATTATGGCAATTTGTTTCTGGAAGAAGGCAATATATCCGATGCGCTCGATTTTTATGAAAAAGCAAAACATCAGGAAGGTATGCAAAAAATAAAAGGCATGGCTCATGATGGAGGCGATGTAATGCTTTTTCAACGCGCCGCGAAAGCCTTGAACTTGGAACTAAATAAAACCGCTTGGGAAAGTATCGGACAAAAAGCCGTCACCTTAAAAAAATATTCTTTTGCTCAATATGCTTTGGAAAAAGCAGGAAACCAGGAGACTTTAAATTCACTCAAAAAAATTATGGAAGCGGATAAACACGGAAAAGACGCATGACAAAAAAGGACTACTATGAAATTCTCGGTGTAAAACCAACAGCTTCAGAAGAAGAAATAAAGAAGAATTACCGTAAAATCGCGATGAAATACCATCCGGATAAAAATCCGGGTGATAAAAAAGCGGAAGAACAGTTCAAAGAAGCTGCTGAAGCATACGAAGTATTAAGCGATAGACAGAAGAGGAATATCTACGACCAATACGGTCATGAAGGTTTAAGCAGTACCGGCTTTAGAGGTTTTAGCGGTTTTGACGATATTTTTTCTCATTTCAGCGATATTTTCGAGGATGTTTTCGGATTTAGCGGCATAAGAGGCAGAGCGCATTCATTTGTCCGTACCGGCGCTGATTTACGCTATGATCTGAAAATTTCTTTTCTTGATGCCGCTTTTGGACTGGCCACAACAATTGAACTGGAAAAACTGAATACCTGCCATGAATGTCAAGGCACCGGAGCCGCACCGGGAAGCTCCCCGGAAACATGCCACACATGTGAAGGGCGCGGTCAGGTAATTCAGTCGAGCGGATTCTTCACGATTAGCTCCACCTGCCCACACTGCGGCGGCCAAGGCAAATTAATTTCGAAGCCGTGTCATACCTGTAAAGGCACAGGCCAGGAAAAAATCAAGAAAAATGTTCAGCTAAAAATTCCCGCCGGCGTGGAAACCGGCTCCCGTTTGCGGTTGCGCGGCGAAGGAGAATCAGGAGATCACGGCGGACCAAGCGGCGATTTATATGTTTTTTTACAGGTTGAAGAACACGAATATTTTACCAGATCAAACGACGACATAATTTGCCGCGTTCCTATTTCTTTCGTTCAGGCTGCACTGGGAGCAACAATCGAAGTTCTTACTCTTCAAGATAATGAAGAAATAAAAATCCCCAAGGGGACTCAAACCGGCAAAACTTTCCGGCTTAAAGGTAAAGGCATTCCTCATGTTCGCGGTTCTGGACGCGGTGATCAGATCATCGATATTTTTGTACAAACACCTACGGATCTCAGCAAAAAGCAGGAAGACCTTTTAAAAGAATTCGATAGACTAAGCTCATCCGTTAACTAATACCAACCTTTGAAGGAGTTCGTTCCTTGTTAGCCGAAATTAATCGGCAAAAAAATTAATCCTCACTATATGCCCCTTTTAGCAGAACATAGATACGACAACGAAGATTAAATACATATATTTTATGCGTTGCGGAAAAAAACTCCCAGAGATATCCCCATTGATGCAATTTTATACAAAGCGAAATTAGTATTGCCGTATAATAGTTATTGCAATAACGATAAACATATGATTAAAAATTTTGCAGTAATTATCACTGGGGGAAAAAATATGAAAAGAAATATCTTTGGTCTTGCTTTCTTATCGGTTATTCTTTTTCTTTTTTCTGGCTGTGCCGCACTGGTTGTTGGCGGAGCCGCGATAGGAGCCGGCACGGGAACTTATTTTTACGTCAACGGTGAATTGAAGACAGACTACTATGCATCTTTTGACAAAACTTGGAATGCCTGCGTGAAAATAATAGCTGATATGCGCGGCATTGAAGTCGTTCCCGTAAAAGAAATCGCCCAAGGGAAAATTACTACAGTTATCGATGACGAAAAAGTTAAATTTGACATATCTTATAAATCAAAGAATTTAACTACAGTTGCCATACGCGTGGGCTTAATCGGCAACAAACTATCTTCCCAACTTTTGCACGATAAAATCGCTGAATACCTGGCCAAAAATTAAATATCTAAAATAGGTTCCGGTCTGAAGTAAAATGAATAAAAAACTCATCCTGGGTATCTTGATCAGCGTTATCAGCATCGTCTTGGTTTATTTGTCCGTAAGTGAAATTAAACTTCAGGACGCTTTGCATGCTCTGCAGAAAATTCAATTTAGTTATGTTATTTTTTTCATCATCCTTGTAACTTTAATGCAATGGCTGCGCTCTTATCGCTGGGGCATTATTTTACAGCCGATGGAGAAGATGGATCAGTTTTCTCTTTTTTCAGTCACCTGCGTAGGATTTTTTGCAATAGCCTCAATTCCGGCGCGTATTGGCGAACTGGCCAGACCGTATCTCATCGCTAAACGAAGTACGATTAAAATGTCTTCGGCTTTGGGTACTATTCTCGTCGAAAGAGTTCTGGATGGCTTTGCCGTACTGACAATTGCTGTGGTTACACTTTTCTACGTCGATTTACCTTCCTGGATGATTATATCCAGTGTTTTGTTATTTTCTCTGACAGTAGTAATTTTGTGTTGCATCATGGGCTTAATCTGGCGCAGAGAAAAAGCCTTAAATATTATCAATAAAATCCTCGGTAAGTTTCCTGGGAAATTCGCCCATAAGTTAGATGAATTGATCCGTCATTTTATCGACGGTTTACGGGTTATTACTAATATTAAATATTT
>JBEKMF010000104.1:0-8342 GCA_050008655.1 Smithellaceae bacterium | reverse complement strand
GAATTGGCTAAAACCAACAAAGCTTTGAAAGAAACCACGGATCACTTATCGCTCATCCTGGAGTTTCTTCCTATTGTTTCCTATACCTGTAACGCCGATGAAAATTTAACAACCACTTTTGTCAGCAACAGCATTAAAGAGATTACCGGATATACCCCTGCTCAATTCACGGAAAACCCGACATTCTGGCAGGATCATCTCCATCCTGACGATCAAAAAGAGATACTTTCCGAGTTGAAATCGCCCACGCGCAAAGGAACTTACCAGTTTGAGTATCGTTTTCAGGCGGCCGACGGCTCTTACCGATGGTTCTCCGACCATCGCCGGCTGATTAGGCCAAGTACTCGCTCCCGAAGTTATATGGTCGGCGCCTGGCAGGATATAACGGAAGATAGAAGAATCCGCCAGGAGGGGGAACTCCGCTTACAACAGATGATCCAATCCCATAAATTGAAGGCACTGGGTGAAGTTGTAACGGGAGTCGCCCACGAAATCAATAACCCGGTAAGTTTTATAGCCAATAATATCCCGCTTTTGGAAGAAATGTGGACTGCTGTCGAACCGATCCTCGCCAGCGACGGAGCCTCCCATCCGGATTGGGGCGACAAGGGCATCAGTTATGTGGAAGTCTGTACTAATATGAAAGAAATTATCGAAGAATTTAAAATTGCCTCACAGAGAATCAAGCGCGTTATTTCCGGACTAAAGGAATTTGCCCGAGCGGACGAAACAGTTCAAATGAAGCCTCTTCAAATTGAAGAAGTCATTCAGGGTGTGCTGATCATTGTCGGCGCCCAGGTTCGTAAAACTGTCTCCCGCATCGACCGCTACATTGACAGCAATCTGCCGCCTCTTCAGGGACATTTTCAAAAAATTGAACAGGTCATCGCTAACCTGCTGATTAACGCGCATCAATCCATTACACCCGATAGAAAAGGAAGAATAATCATCACCGCCAGAAACATTGAAAGACTCCGAGCGATTTTGATCGAAATTGAAGATAACGGCATCGGCATGGAAAGCGAGGTGCTGGACCATATTTTTGAACCTTTCTTTACGACTAGAAGAGACAGGGAAGGAACCGGACTTGGTCTTTCCATCTCGTATGGGCTTATCAAAGAGCACCGAGGAATAATAGGAGTTCTTTCACGTCCCGGTCTGGGCAGCCGGTTTTCCATCTACCTTCCTGTAGACACTAAGGGAAAAATTGACATTCGTCCCGCCATACTTTGCTGTGATAGTGATGCCTCTTACCTCAATGAAATCAAAATGAGTTTCGTTGATGTTATCGATTGGTGCTGCGGTTCTCATGATACCGCCGAAGACGTTATCGTTTATCTTGAGGAGCATCCGGAGGTGGATATTTTTATCTCAGAAATCAAACTGCCGGCAATGAACGGATGGGAGTTATTGAAAAAAGTCAAGGAACGATTCCCGCTTCTGCCCACAATTCTTTATTCCTCTGACACGATGGCTTGGAAACAAGAAGGAAGGATGGCCGGCAAGCCGGATTACCTTCTTAAAAAACCTTTTAGTATGTTGCAATTGCAAAATATAATTCGTGAAGTCGGAAGGCAGAGATTATGAGAATTCTAATTGTCGATGATGAAGAAGTTTCCCTGAATTCGGTGAAACGTCTCCTCAAATGGCGTGGTATCAGGAATGTAGATACCTGTGACAACGGCAGGGAGGCCATTGAGAGAATTAGAGAAACTGATTTCGATATAGTGCTTCTCGACCTCCTCATGCCGGAAGTCGATGGTTTGCAGGTTCTGGAATCTACAAGACCTTACCGTCCCCATACCGAATTCGTCATCCTCACGGCCATTGATGACATCCCCACTACGGTAAAAGCAATTCGCTTGGGTGCTTATGATTATCTGGTCAAACCGGTAGATAACGATCTCCTTTTCCTGGCCATTAAAAGAGCCTATGAACATAGGGGGCTGCTCATCGGTTTATCGGTAACGGCAGGTGACAATAATATGGAGGTTCCGGATGCCTTTTCTGAGACTATCACCCAGTCTCCCCGGATGCGTTCGCTTCTATCCTATGCCCAGGTTATGGCCGGAAGCGGGAATCCCGTAATGATTACCGGAGAATCGGGAACCGGCAAGGAACTGGTTGCCAGGAGTATTCACCGGGCAGGGCCAATGCCCAAAGGTCCCTTTATTGCCGTTAACGTCAGCGCTATTCCGGCCACTATGTTTGAGAGCCAATTTTTTGGTCATGCTAAAGGAGCTTTCACCGGTGCGGAAACGCCGCACCGGGGCTATTTCGAACAGGCCGACGGCGGGACTCTGTTTCTCGACGAAATCGGGGAATTGCCGATCGCCCTGCAAGCGAAACTGCTGCGCGTGCTGGAAGAAAAATCTTTCTATCCTTTAGGCGCAGCAAAACCGATCTGGGTGGATGTAAGAGTCATATCCGCTTCCAACAAGAACCTCGATCATGCCTGCCAGGAAGGTAATTTCAGACTGGATTTGCTCTACCGTCTGAAATCAGCGCATATCCATTTGCCTCCTTTAAGAGAAAGACCGGGGGACATTCCTTTGCTTGCGTCTCATTTCCTCCGCAAGGCATGTCATAGTTATAAAAAGGAAGTCATCGGTTTTAGCCCCGAAGCCATGGATTTATTAACCGGCAGAGACTACCCCGGCAATGTCCGCGAGTTATCTCAAATCATCGAAAATGCCGTCCTCTTGGCCGATTCCAATCTTATCCTTCCTCATCATCTGGGAATGACATCAACGATACAGTCCCCCTTCGCGCGCCACTTATCCACTTTGAAGGAAAACGATGAAGCGCATCTGGTTTATGTTTTAACCAATACCAATGGGGATCGCAGTAAGGTCGCACAAATTCTGGGAATCACTGTTCGCCAACTTCAGAGGAAAATTGCCGCCATGAAAAAAAATCCCCGCTGGGAATCAATCCTGCGCGACATTTAAGTCGTTCGGGGTGACAAAAAGGTCTCTCTCGGTAAGCCCCTGTATTAAAAAACTATTGTTGTTCTCCAATATCTGTAAATCTCCCTGTGCGACTTTCCCGGCGACGTTTATTTCGCCTTTACCGTCCGTCCTCTTACATTTCAACAATTAATTAATAGCATTGAGTAAAAATAAAAGAATTTAACTTACTGCAAAAATGGAAAGTCATAACACCTTAAAAATAAATGGATTCTATCTTTAGCGGATATGATAGATGAAATAAATTCAGGCTTTATTAAAAGGCAACTAGACATCAAAATATAGAAAAAATTTTCTATGGCATAGCCGTTGCTCTTACCTTATTTAAGGAAAAGAGTGAATATGAAAGCTTTTGTTACAAAACTGGTTGATTTGACTCGAAAGAATGCGGAAACAATTGCCCAACAATGGGCTAAGGACGTAAAAACTAACGCCAGAACTTATACCTATCATGACTCATCAGAAGACAAAATTATTCTTCAAGCTAAAGATTTTTACCGTAATTTTCAAATGATGTTTTTTCACGAATCTCCATTTGAACAAGCCGAAGAAATTTTCGAAAAGTACGCGGAGGAAAGATACAGGGAAGGAATTCCCCTCCATGAGGCTGTTTATGCCCTGATTCTGATGAGAAGACATATGTGGTTATACGCGGAATTTCAATCCATGTTTAATACAGAGGTGGAACACCGGCAGGCGGTGGAAAGCCTTAGCCGGACAATCCTTATGTTCGACTATATTATGTATGTCATTTCCAGAAAATACTGGAAAATAATGAAACTGGAATGGCTAGCGAAAAAAAATACGCAGTGAGCGATAAGGTGGATTATATCAAGTGATATTTTTTATCATAATTACTCTATGCAAGGAGGGATGAAGAAATGCAAGCTTATGCCGCAAAACTTATTGACCTTATAGAAAGCAAAGCGGAAAATATTTCCAAGCAATGGGCCAAGGACGTGATGACGCATAGCAGAACACCCTCGTATCACTCCCTGCCGAAAGATATGGTGATTGAACAAGGAATCAATTTTTACAGGCTTTTTCGTCAAATGTCGCTGGCCGAAATCCCTTATGAAGAGGCCAAAACATTTTCCTGGAAATATGCCAAAGAATTCTACAGTGAAAAAATACCTCTCCATGAAGCTTTATACGCCCTGATCCTGATGAGGCGAAATCTTTGGTTATACGCGGAGTTTCAGGGAACTTTTTTTACGGCTCTGGAAAAACAGCAGGCAGTGGAAAGTCTGAATCGGACGATCCTTATGTTCGATTACGTGTCCTACCAGGTCACAGAGAAATACCAGGAGCTGGCCATTGGTGATGTTGAGAAAAAACTTGGCGCCATTAAAACACTAATGATGAAAGGACTCATTGGCGGTAAAAATAACATCTATAAAGTCGGACTGATGGCTATTTTTCTCTTTAGCGCCTGTATACTCACCTATCATTATCAAGTCACCATCAAAACAGAAGGACTTTTCACTCATCTCTTCTATATTCCAATTATTATGGCCTCGATCTGGTGGGGTAAAAAGGGGGTGCTGATTGCCTTTTTTCTTGGTCTCCTGATTTTAGTCGGTCATGGGCTTTTCTTGAAAGAAATTCCTATTTCAGGTGATGTTGTCCGAGCTATTATGTTTGTTGTCATCGGCGGTGTAATAGGTTGGCTGATGGAAGGCGTTAAAAAAGTGGAAGAACTGTATTAAGAACTTTACAGCATAAATTCGATAACAAGAGGAGATGAACGTGGAGCGTGAGAAAATCAACCAAGGAAAAGTTTTATCCATTCGCAGCAGTGTCGTTGATGTCCGGTTTTCTACGGCGCCTTCGATCCGTAATGTTCTTAAGGCCGGTGATAAGGGAGAGGTGATCATCGAGGTTTTTACGCAACTTGATAACAACACAGTTCGAGGTGTCTCGCTGACGCCTACCCAGGGTCTGGCCAGAGGTTCAACAGTAATAGATACGGGTAAGCCTCTTGAGGTTCCGGTTAGCAAGGAACTTTTAGGAAGGGTTTTCAATGTATTCGGACAAACAATTGATAAAAAGGATCAGTTCGAAGGAGGTGAATGGCGTTCCATTCACCACGAACCGATTCCTTTGCAGGATCAGTCCACTGTGTCGGAAATTTTCGAGACGGGAATAAAAGCCATTGATGTTCTTGCGCCTCTGGAGCGGGGAGGAAAAGCCGGACTTTTCGGCGGTGCGGGCGTCGGAAAGACTGTTCTCATTACGGAAATGATCCACAATACCGTCAGCCACCATGAAGGAATGAGCATTTTCTGCGGCATCGGTGAACGTTGCCGCGAAGGTGAAGAGCTTTATCGTGAAATGCAGGAAAGCGGAGTTTTGGGCAATACCGTGATGGTTTTCGGTCAGATGAACGAACCGCCGGGCGCGCGATTCCGTGTCGGCCACGCTGCGCTTACCATGGCTGAATATTTCCGGGATGACGCCAAGCAGGATGTTTTGCTTATGATTGACAACATCTTCCGCTTTATCCAGGCAGGAATGGAAGTTTCCGGTCTATTAGGACAACTTCCTTCGCGCCTTGGTTATCAGCCGACTTTGGCTACGGAACTGGCTGAACTGGAAGAACGGATCTGTAACACCAAAACAGGCGCAATTACATCGATTCAGGCTGTTTATGTGCCGGCGGATGATTTTACTGATCCTTCAGCTGTTCATACCTTCGGCCATCTCTCAGCGACAATCGCCCTTTCGCGCAAGCGGGCAAGTGAAGGTTTGTACCCGGCTATCGACCTCCTTCAGTCGAGCTCGAAGATGTTATTGCCGAATATCGCCGGCGAGCGCCACTACAAGATCGCGCAGGAAATTCGCAAGACGCTGGCTGTTTATGAAGATCTCAAAGATATTATCGCCATGCTGGGTATTTCCGAACTTTCCCGGGAAGATCAGCGAACTGTCTTCAGGGCACGAAGGCTCGAACGCTTCTTTACCCAGCCGTTTTTTGTCACAGAGCAGTTCACCGGTACAGCCGGGAAAATGGTCTCCCGCGAAGATACTTTGAACGGCTGTGAGCGAATACTTAATGATGAATTTGCCGAATATCCGGAACGCGCTCTTTATATGATCGGAACAGTAGACGAGGCTAAGATTCAACATGATGCTTAAGATACTACTCCCGGCGGAAGTTTTAATAAAACAGGAAGTAAAAAAGATTGTCGCTGAAGCGGAGAATGGTTCTTTTTGTCTCATGCCCAATCATATTGATTTTGTCGCTACACTGGCTCCCGGTCTTTTTACCTATGAGCCGATAACGGGAGGACAGGAATTATTAGCCATGGATGTGGGAACGCTCGTGAAAAAAGGAAATGACGTCCTCGTTTCCACACGTAATGCCGTGCGTGCCCCGGACTTAGGTAAATTGAAGCAGGTCGTAGTGGAACAATACGATATCCTAGATGAACGCGAAAAGATGGTTCGCTCCGCCGCAGCCAAACTCGAGGCGAGTCTCATCAGACGTTTTGTGGAGTTGAAATGAAAAGGCTATATAAGAACTCTTATGCCTTTAGAGCTGTGCCTATTTAGCGGAAGCGTATGGAAGCAAAAATAGAAAAGTTTATGAACCGATAGGAGTTTAAAAAGACATGGTGGAAATAAAACGCACATCAGGTCAGAGGCGCAGACAGATCGCCGATCATTTCGCCGATAGAGTGGCTCAAAAGGAATCTCTGCGCCTCAAGGCAATGCGGCACAAAGATGAAACGGTTTGGTTCGGCGTGGGCATGTTCGGGATTGTCGGCTGGTCCGTGGCAATTCCCACTCTTATCGGAATAGCTCTGGGGCTCTGGATCGACCGGACCTGGCCGAGCCGTTATTCCTGGGCGTTGATGTTACTTATTATCGGTGTGGTACTGGGATGCCTCAATGCCGCGTATTGGGTAAGAAAAGTCAGAAGCAAGATTATTAATGAAGATGATGATGAATGAATTGAAAATCATAACGATAGTTATTCTTTTTCTGGCATTTGCAGCAGGGTTGGTGCTGGGAGCTTTTTACTTTATCGCCCTCTGGCGTACAGTGAAGAAGCTCCCGGATACACCTAGTCCATTGCGTCTGATGCTGGGCAGTTTTGTCTTGCGTATGGCTGTAGTGCTGCCCGGATTCTATTTTGTCATGGGCGGAGATTGGCAACGGTTGGCTGTGGCACTTATGGGTTTTATTTTAATAAGGATGATTCTCACACGACGTCTGGGAACGGACAAAGCGGCTTAGGACATCATAAAGTCTTTCCCCAGCTTATTTAGGAGTTCTAATGGAAATAGTAGCCATCAACCAAATCAGCCCGGATCAGGTTATTCTCTGGAGCTGGGGTTTTATCACTATCAATGTAACCATTATCTATACATGGTTGGTTATGACTATTCTTGTCGTCGGCTCCTGGCTGGTGACGCGCAATCTTTCCAGCAGCATCAATGTTTCCCGCTGGCAGCATTTCCTCGAAGTGGTTATCTCCACTATCCGTGGAGAAATCAGAGAAATGACCAAGAAGGGAGTTGATGACTATGTTCCCTTGATCGGCACCTTATTCCTCTATATCTGCGTCTCCAATGTCTTGGCCATTGTTCCGGGATATGTTCCGCCCACGGCATCAATAACTACGACAGCATCGCTGGCACTTTGCGTATTTATTGCTGTTCCTTTTTACGGTATTTCCAGAAACGGAGTGCTTCATTATTTAAAAGAATACTTTCAGCCCAATTTTATCTTTTTCCCGTTCCATGTCATGGGTGAAATATCCAGAACGCTCGCTCTCACGGTTCGATTATTCGGTAATATCATGAGTCATGAGAAGGTTATCGGAATTCTTTTGTCTGTGACACCCCTGGTATTCCCTGTCATCATGCAGGCTTTGGGGCTTTTGATTGGGGTGATCCAGGCCTACATTTTTGCCATACTTTCCATGGTGTATATCGCTTCGGCAACAAGTGCTCACGAAGATGCACAAAAAGCAGAGGTCAGCGAAGGCATACAGGCCTGATAAATCAATAACTTTATATAAGGAGGAGTTTTTATGGATAAATTGAGTTTAGTTGCAGTAGCTTCCATCATTGCTGCAGGCATAACAATGGCAATAGGTTCGATTGGACCGGCTCTGGGACAAGGACGGGCAATCCAGCAGGCCCTTGCCGCTATCGCTCAGCAACCCGATGAGCGCAATTCTTTGACGCGGACCCTTTTTGTAGGACTCGCTATGATCGAATCCATCGCTATTTACTGCTTCGTTATTTCCATGATCGTAATCTTTGCGAATCCTTTCTGGGGCTACTTTGTAAAGGCAGGGGGATAATCCATGCATATCGACTGGTTTGTTTTGTTTTGCCAAATCTTCAATTTTCTGCTGCT
>JBEKMF010000103.1:0-8419 GCA_050008655.1 Smithellaceae bacterium | reverse complement strand
TCTGTTACCTCCCTTGCTTATGCTGAAACTTGTTGGTCGAATTATCCCGCTTTGCGGGATTTGCCTTTATATTAATGGAAGGATCATGCCAAAATATCACCAATTCCCCTCAATAATTGTAATTATCTGATAATAAATACTAATTAACGAAACTGCCCCCTCATATCCACCAATCAAAACACCATCTTTCCCCTTCCTCTTTCAATGAAATATTAAAAACCGTTGAACGAAATGTGAAAGATATTACAGACGGCATGGCTCAATTTGGCATTGACAAAATTGCCGTGAAAGCATTAACTACTGTAAAATATTTTGAATATTTGTCTTTAAAAAATATTTTTTCCACTTAACCCTCAAATTAATGTTTATGCAAAGCGAACAGGATTGGTCAAAGCGCTATAAGATATCATCCGAAAAAAAGAACTCGATCCTTGTTATTTATCTGGCGGGGGACTTTGGGCTAAAAAACTTAAAGGCCTTTACCGAAGAAATCAAGCAACTGATCAATAAACAAAAACCGCAAGAAATCAGTATAGACTTTTCCAGCATATCTTATTTGGATAGTGCCGCGGCTTTAGGCTTGATTCAAATCCAAAAGGATGTGGCGGTTGCCAACATCAATTGCTCTTTGGTTAATTTTAATAAGGAAACAAAAGGAATTTTTAGCGTTATTCATGAACAAGCGCTGACTAAAACTCCATTTAAAGCTAAAACGCGACAGGATCTCTTTTTGATCCAGCTCGGAGAATCATTTTTGCATTTTGTCCGTGATATTGAGAACGTTGTAACGTTTGTCGGTGAAATGTTATTCGACATTTTTTATACCATTATGCATCCGCAATCCTTGAGAATCAAAGATGTTCTTTTTTACATGAAACGCGCCGGAGTAGATGGTTTGCCGATTGTCGGACTAATCAGCGTGTTGATCGGACTTATTATTGCCTTTATGTCCTTTTTACAGCTAAAACAGGTCGGCGCCAATATTTATGTTCCTTCCCTGGTTAGTTTTGCCATGGTCAAGGAACTCGGCCCTATTATGACGGCCATCTTAGTAGCCGGGCGCTCCGGATCGGCCTTTGCCGCCGAAATCGGCACCATGGTAGTCAACGAAGAAGTTGATGCCCTAAGCACTATGGGCTTTGATGCCGTTCGATTGCTGACTATACCCAAGGTTTTCGCGATGATAATAGTGGTTCCGATTTTAACAATCTATGCTGATTTTTTTGGTGTTTTCGGCGGTTTGATTGTTGGTGTAACCGGACTAGATCTTACTGCCAATACCTATCTTTCGCAATCCATCAAAACCATTAAAGTGTTTGACGTAGTAACCAGTCTAATTAAAGCCGCTGTTTTTGCCGGCCTTATCGCCGGGATTGGCTGTCAGAGAGGGTTTCAAGTTCGCGCCGGTGCGCAGGACGTAGGGAAATTTACTACTTCCGCAGTCGTTTCCGCAATTTTTCTTATTGTTTTGGCGGATTCAATTTTTGCAGTTACATTATATTACATAAGATAAAGGAGCAATTTTTGCAGTCGCCGGATAACAAACCAATACTCGCCGTGGAAAATCTAGCCGCCCGCTTTGGCAATAATGTTGTATTTGAAGAGGTAAATTTTCAGGTAAATAAGGGCGAGATATTGGTTGTTGTCGGTGAAAGCGGTTGCGGCAAATCGACACTTTTGAGGATTATGATTGGACTGCAAAAACCTTCTTCAGGCCGAGTTATGTTTCGCGGCAGAGATATTATTTCCGCAAGTGAAGAAGAGCTAAATGAATACCGGCAAAATATTGGGGTTCTTTTTCAATCCAGTGCTTTATTCAGTTCGATGAGATTGAGTGACAATATCGCCCTGCCTCTGCAGGAATATACTAACCTTGATTCCGCGACGATAAATATGATTATCAAAATGAAATTAGGCATGGTCAATCTGGCCGGATATGAAAATCATTTTCCGTCGGAGTTATCCGGTGGAATGAAAAAAAGAGCAGGCATAGCCCGGGCCATGGCTCTTGACCCTATCGTGCTTTTTTTTGATGAACTGTCCGCCGGGCTTGATCCGGTCACGGCGGTCGAATTGGATGACTTAATTATTAAAACTAATGAAGCGCTGGGAACGACAATGGTTATCGTTACCCATGAATTAGAATCTATTTGCAAAATTGCCCATAGAGTAGTAATGTTGGACAAAACAGCTAAAGGAATTATTGCCGAAGGGAGTCCGCTGGACTTGAAGGAAAAAGCTACGGATCCGAGAGTACGTAGGTTTTTTTTAAGGCAATTGCCGGAGGTTGATTCCCGGAGTACAGCCTATGGCAAGTAGAGCATCCAAATTTTTAATCGGCCTTTTTGTAATCATCGGTACGCTGATTGCCGTAGTTATCATTATCTGGGTGGGCGCCGCCGACTTTTTTATGAAAGGTGCTACTTATGTTACATATTTTGACGAATCAGTTCAAGGACTGCAAGCTGATTCCGCGGTTAAATATCGCGGCGTGGAAGTTGGCAAGGTCAAAAGCATTAAAGTGGCCCCGGATGACCGGTTGATTGAAGTGGTTATGAAAGTTAATTTAGCTGAAGACCTGCAAAGCCATACGGAAGCTCAATTAAGAGCAGCAGGTATTACTGGAATTGTTTTCATCGAATTAGATCAAGTTAAACCGGGTGAAAAATCCGACTCTCCCACTATTACTTTTGAACCTGACTACCCCGTCATACCTTCGCGTCGTTCCGAGATCAGCCGCCTTTTAGCGGATACAAACAAGATACTGGAAAACTTAAAAGCAGTTGACTTCGGTGGAATATCCGATCAGTTGAAAAACACGATCAAGGCGGTTGAAACTTTTTTAGGGGGGAAACATACCAACGATATTATGGCTAATCTGGAATCCACAACAGCGAACATTGATAAATCAATGGAAAACCTTCGTGTAACTATGGAAAACCTGCAATCGTTTTCAGAAAGCATAAATGGTAATCCATCGGAATTGTTTTTTAAACGGCCGCCGCCGCCTAAAAAAATTATGGAATGATTACGGAAAACAAAATGGAAAAATATCTGGCACCGAAGAAAATTTACAGTCTAATAATTATTTGTTTCATTTTTTTCTTTCTCTTAATTCAAGCATGCTCAATTGGCGGAAGACCCAGGTATGAAATTGAAAATTATATACTGGATTATCAGTCTCCCACGTCGGAAAAACAAACTCAACTTGATAAGACAATCAGGTTTGACCGTTTTACCATTACTTCCGCTTATAATACCCAAAACATGATTTTCCGGACCGATAATTATTCTCTCGATTTTTTTAATTACAACCGCTGGGCAGTCAATCCTACCGATATGGTAGCCGACGACTTATTACGAGATATGCAGGCAAGCGGGTTTTTTCATGCAGTCTTTTCCCGCTATACTGTGGAAGAAGCCAATTTTCTTCTCCAGGGCGGCATTGGAGAATTTTTCTTGCGCGTAGAAAAAAATAGTAAGATTGCCGTCATCAGTTTAGAGATAACATTGAAAAATTCCAACCAAGTGGAAGCGAATAAGCGTATAATTTTTCAAAAAAAATACCATCATGAAGAGCTATTGACCGAACAAACACCCCGCGGCTACTGCCAAGCAATGAGCCAAGCATTGAAAATTATTTCCCAAGAAATTACCGTCGATGTTTATCAGGCAATCAAAGAATCTTCTTAGTTTTCCAGTAAAATTATTATGAAAGAAATCAATGTTCGGACGAATTTGCGGACACAAATGATTGACGTGACGTCTTTAATCCAAGCGGCAGTCGAAGAGAGAAAAGTCAAAAGCGGTGTTTGTATCGTTTTTACGCCTCACACCACAGCCGCAATTACCATTAATGAAAATGCCGATCCTGATGTGCCCATCGATATAATATCTGCTCTGGAACGGGTTTTCCCTCAAACCGCCGATTACCGGCACACAGAGGGTAATTCACCGGCGCATGCCAAATCGTCACTGGTCGGTGCTTCGGAATTAGTCTTGATTGAAGATGGACGAATTGTTTTAGGAACCTGGCAATCAGTATTTTTTTGTGAATTTGACGGTCCCCGCTCAAGAAAAATCTTTCTCTCGATTATTTCCAGTGATTAGATTATTCACTTGAGTAGAAAATTTTATTCGTGAAACTCCAATTCTAATGAAACTCAGATATTACAAGCACAGCGCAGTAATATCTGTTACTGGAATTGATCCCATATAAGTACCCCCGTAGCGAGCTTCCGAAGAGGGTTCCCAAAACTTACTCTGGTGGTCGTACCCGCGATTACCGCTTCACTTTTTAACTGCATTTTTAAATATTTTTATCATTTGTTTATGGATCAAACCGTTGGAGACAAGAATATTCGGCGATGATATATTCCAGTTGCCTCCAAAAAGCTCCGAAACTGCACCGCCTGCTTCTTCCACCATGAGCAAGCCTGCAGCCATATCCCAGGGCATGAGTTTTAACTCCCAAAAGCCATCAAACCGTCCCGCTGCAACATAAGCGATATCCAAGGCGGCGGCTCCGGCCCGCCGTATCGCTTGCGCCTCTTTAGCCATCGAGTTAAAATAGTCAAGATTGTTTTCTTTGCTGTTGCGGATATCATAGGGAAAGCCGGTAGCCAAAAGACTTCGCGAAATATCACGTGTCAGTGAAACGGACAGTTTTTTACCATTTAAATAAGCTTCTTCTCCGCGGACAGCAATAAACATTTCCTCCCGCATGGGATCATAAATTACACCCAGAATAATGATTCCGTCTTTTTCCAGAGCAATAGAAACACAAAAAACAGGATACCCATGAGCATAATTTGTTGTTCCGTCCAAGGGATCGATTATCCAGCGCATTTTCCCGGCGCCGGCGATAGCCGGCGATTCTTCCGCTAAAATTCCATGGTCGGGGAAGTTACGATTAATCGCGGTAATGATTAAATCTTCAGAAAATTTATCTGCTTCAGTAACCAGATTAATCTCACCCTTGTAATGAATTTCATGTTTTTGGCTGAACTTTTCTTTTAGGAGCGCCCCAGCCCTTCGCGCAATCTCTTCAGCAAAATTCTTCCATTGCCGCACAGTGTAAGCTCTCCTCTTATATTTAATGCAACATATTAGTAGTAAAATTTATAAAAAATATAAAGTAATAATATACATACTTGCTTATCCTTTTAAAGGATTGCGCTGTAGTAAAATTAATGATAGTCAATGTACAAACATATTCTAATAGCGATTCATATGGCTACAGAAAATTCAAACAATAATTTTCAAGGTTTAAAAGCTAAAAGAGAAGCTCTGGGTCTTTCCCTTAAAGATGTATTCAGGCGCACACGCGTAAGCGTTGCCTATTTAGAGGCCGTTGAAAATGGCGACTTTCATCTACTGCCGGAGTCCATCTATGCAAAAAATTTTATCAAAAGTTACGCCCGCGTTTTGGATATGGACAGCAAACTAATCCTCGCCGGCTATGAAGAATATCTTAATTCTCTGAATATTCTGGAAAATCTGCCCCCTGAAGATGTTCCGGACAAAGTTTCTTTCTTTACAAAAATTGCTCACTACGGTCCTTTTTGGGGAATTATATCAATTTTAATAGTTATTGCTTTTGTAATGTGGTTGATTTCAATGCAATATCGGCCGGCAACGGAGATCATGAATGACTCCATTGGAAAAGTTTCCGCTTCTGTCGAAAATAAGGGACAAATAGTAAATACACCAGTTAATACGTCATCTTCCATAAATGAACAAACGACAGCCAGTTTAAATCCTACCGTAATCGATCCTGATCAACAAGCACAAGTTGCGTCCCCTGGTGGGAATGTTACTGTCAAATCTTCGGCGGAAGATGAGCGACCAGTAGTTAATGAGGAAGTCAGCCACTTGATTATTAAGGCAACTGAAGAAACATGGATAAAGATTAAAACAGATCAGAATCCTGTATATCGGGTTTTCTTAAGGCCTGGAGAAAAAATCGAATACAAAGCGGCAAGTTTTGATATTGATATTGGCAATGCCGGCGGAGTTAAAATTAAATTTAGGGGAAAAGAAATAGAAAACCTGGGGAAATCGGGGCAGGTAATCCGCTTGCGATTACCATAATTTTAAAAGTAAAAAAGGATGAGGTAATATTATGTTCGGAATAGGCATGTCGGAATTATTGATAATATTGCTGATTATTTTGATTATTTTCGGCGTAGGAAAACTACCGGAAATTGGTTCAGCTTTGGGCAAAGGAATTAGAAACTTCAAAAAATCAGTCAACGAAGATAATGAAATAGCCAATAAAGAAACAAAAAAAGAAGAAAAAAAATAAACACTAACGACGAAGATGGCAGAGCAATAATTATTTATGCTTTGTAAAGTGAATTTTTTTGATAAAATCTCATTTTAAAGAGGCAATTTCCATTAATCTGGGCAAGTTTAAAAAAAACCGGCAATGCACATTGTCGTTCAAAAAGGAACATCGTCTGTCGGAGTTCCAGCATTATTAGAAGTTACAGATGGGGTCTCAAGCGATGAATCATCCGCTTTGCTCTGAGCTTTGGAATCAAGCATCTGCATATTGGAAGCTATAATTTCCGTAGTAAAGCGTTTTACGCCATCTTTATCTTCCCAGGAACGTGTTTGAATCCGCCCTTCCACAAATATCAACTTTCCTTTAACTAGATAATTACCGCAAATTTCAGCTAATTTCCCAAAAGTAACTATTCTATGCCACTCTGTTTTTTGAACTTTTTCTCCATTTTTATCTTTCCATTGTTCGTCCGTGGCTAAATTGAAATTAGTGACCATTGTGCCATCCGGTGTATAACGAACTTCCGGATCTTTACCCAGTCTGCCAATTAACATTGCCTTGTTCACCATTTTGACCTCCCTATTTATAAGTCTTGTTTATAATACATAACATTGCTGCATGTAGCAAACTAATTTTATGTCGCCCATTTGTTTTAAAATTATCTTCAGCATTCAGTTATTATACAATCCTGCTTGACTATTTGGCAAAATAAATATAATCAAACTAACTTTATAAAAAGTAGAGAAATTATGGAAGATAATGAACTTTTGCATGTTCGTCTGGAGAAAATAGCGGCCTTAAGAGCAGCGGGGGTTGACCTATATCCTAATGATATAAAACCCCAAAATACTACGGCAGAAATTTTTGCTCAGTTTGGTAATTCTGATAGCGAGAATCTTTCTGAGCTAAAGCAAAAATTTTCCATAGCGGGGCGGTTAATGGCTATGCGCAATTTTGGCAAAGCGGCATTTATCAAGATTCAAGACCGTAAAGGCCAGATTCAAAGCTACATAGCCAAAGACATCCTGAGCAATGATGCTTACTTCATTTTTAAAAAACTTGATATTGGTGATATTATTTATATTTCCGGTAAACTCTTTCGTACTAAGACCAACGAATTAACTATCGAAGCTGAGGATTTACGCTTGCTTTCCAAAGCAATAAGGCCTCTGCCGGAAAAATGGCACGGCCTCACCGATGTTGAAACCAGATACCGCCAGAGACACCTTGATTTGATTAGCAGCCCCAGGGTTAAGGAAATTTTTTACAGGCGCAGCCGTATTATTCAACTTATTCGCAAATTTATGGACGAGCATGACTTTTTGGAAGTGGAAACGCCGATGATGCAACCGCGTGCCGGTGGAGCAATGGCTCGCCCTTTTAAAACCCATCACAATGCACTGGATATGGATTTTTACTTGCGGATTGCGCCGGAACTCTATTTGAAGAGGCTTGTTACCGGCGGACTGGAAAGAGTCTATGAAATTAACCGTAACTTCCGCAACGAAGGCATTTCAACTTTTCATAATCCGGAATTTACCATGCTGGAATTTTATTGCGCCTATACGACTTATGAAGATTTGATGTCTTTTACCGAAAATTTATTTATCTTTATTGCCACCGATATATTTGGCGGGCTGAAATTCAGTTATCAGGATACGGAAATCGACTTAACCCCGCCTTGGCGGCGCATATCAGTTAAAGAAACTCTTGTAGAAATGGCCGGAATGCCCCCCGCTGCGCTGGAAAATCAAGCCGAAGCTTTGGCTTTTGCCCGGAGAGCCGGTTGTGAAAGCAAAGAAACCGATTCTTTAGGTAAAATCTTAATGGCCATTTTCGGTGAGCTTGTCGAAAAAAAGCTTATTCAACCGACATATGTTACTCATTATCCGGTGGCTGTATCTCCCCTTTCGCGCCGGTCGGCTACTGATATTAACTTAACCGACCGGTTTGAATTATATATTTACGGTAAGGAAATTGCCAATGCCTTTTCGGAATTAAATGATCCCGGTGATCAGAGGGAAAGATTTCTACAGCAGCTGAAGGAAAGAGATGCCGGTGATGACGAAGCTCATGAAATGGATGAAGATTACATCAGAACATTGGAGTACGCTATGCCGCCCACAGCCG
>JBEKMF010000102.1:0-8420 GCA_050008655.1 Smithellaceae bacterium | reverse complement strand
TTATCAATTAAATCTATTAAAAAGGAATAAATATGCAAAAACGAGAACCGGAAATATTAGATATTGAAGAAGAAGAAGAAGAATCTGATGAAGTGCTTGTTGAATATGACATTACATCATATCCATCGGATAATACTCTCGAGGTTTTGTTTAAAATGTGGGGTGATGGAAAAAAGGATATAACGATTCCAGATTTCCAAAGGGGATTTGTTTGGACAATTGAACAATCATCAAAACTTATCGAATCATTTTTAATTGGTCTCCCTGTTCCACCAGTGTTCTTTTATATAGATAAACAAAATAAAAATTTAGTGGTTGATGGTCAACAAAGAATATTGAGCATTGTTTTCTTTTTTGAAGGATATTTTGGACATGTAAACTCAAAGGGGAAAAGGCAAGTTTTTAAGCTCACTGGTTTAAATTCTAAGAGTCCATATCATGATGCAACATATTCTCAGTTAAGTGATGATGATAAGAGAAAACTTAATGGTTCAGTATTACGCGCTGTTAATATTCGCCAATTATCACCGAAGGAAGAGAATACTAGTATTTATCACATCTTTGAAAGACTGAATACAGGAGGGACTCCATTAACACCACAGGAAATTAGGAATGCTGTATTTAGGGGTAAATTTCTAACAGAATTGAAATTAATGAATGACGATGAAAACTGGAGAATCATTATCGGAAAAAAAACAACAGATAAACATCAAAAGGACATTGAGTTAATTTTAAGAGCTTTTGGCTTGGCCTATCACCTAAATGGATACGAAAAGCCAATGAATGAGTTTCTCAATAAAATTGCAAAAAAGTATAAGGATTCTGAATTAAAAATAATTAATGATTACATCGGATATTTTTCCAAAACATGCAAACTCATAAAAGAAAAACTTAGGAAAAAACCATTTAATGTAAGGGGACCTTTAAATACATCAGTGTTCGATTCAGTTTTTTGCACAATATTAAATAACTTAAATTCGATCCCAATAGATATAAATAAAAGATATGAAGAATTGATTATAGATGATAAATTTGTGGAATATACGAGTTTAGCAACAACAGATCAAAAAATCCTAAAAGAAAGATTTGCATATGTGAAAGCAAAATTGATCGGCTAATAATGTTGTATACAGATAGATTTGTTGGAACAGATAAGCTTATTAATCATCTGGCACCAATAATCAGAACAGTAACCGATCCGTCAATACTAGCTGACTACGCTGGTTTTTTATCAGTTAGTAGTGTTACGGTTTATGAGCTAGCAATAAAGGATATATTTAATGAATTTGCTTCAAGAAAACATAAAGTATTTGGAACCGTAATTGATAAGCACTTTGAAAGGTTAAATGGAAGGATAAAAATCGACGATTTAAAAGGCGAGCATGTTAAGCTTTTCGGAGATAAATATTTAAAGAAATTTAATCAGAAATTAAAGAGTAAAGAAAGCAGCGCCTTGTCAACTTCAAGAATTAGTATTTCAAACGACTATGCTAATCTTATTACTTGTAGGCATAAATATGTTCACGGGGGTTTTCCTACGTTAACAATAAATGAAGTTATTGATTGCTACAAAAATGGTAAACAAGTAATTCATTGTTTGAATGATGCCATGAAGAGATAATCGTCATTATGTGAGAATTCGTAGGTGTAATAGATGAAACTAAAGTGAGTCAGAAATGCCCAAAATATATGACAATATTGAAAACCAGCTTTCAAAAGGTCTCTCGGCAACATTAGAACTTTCAAAACGCAGTGATTTTTGCGTCGGTTATTTTAATTTGCGGGGTTGGCATGAAGTCGCCGATAAAATTGAAGCATTAAATGGAATGTCCATTTATGAAAATGGCGATCAAGTTCACCGCTTTTGCAGGCTCCTTGTGGGAATGCAGAAGTTGCCTTCTGAAATATTAAGAGATTCTTTCATACATGACGAATCGTATCTCATAGATCAAGCTGAAATGCTTAAACTGAAAAAAAAGCTTGCCTATGAGTTTAAAGAACAATTAACAATAGGCACGCCCAGCGAAAGAGATGAAAAATATCTTCGTAAGCTAAGTCAACAATTGAAAGAAAAAAAGGTAGTTGTTAAACTCCACTTGAGACACTCCTTACATGCCAAACTTTATCTTGCCTATAGCGATGATGCGCGTGTGCCGGTTGTCGGTTTCCTAGGTAGCAGCAATCTGACTTTGGCTGGCCTTTCCAAACAAGGTGAGCTGAACATTGATGTAATGGATCAGGATGCCGCAGTCAAATTATCAAAATGGTTTGATGATCGGTGGAATGATAATAAATGCATAGATATTACAGACGAACTGATACAGATTATAGATGAAAGCTGGGCGGCTGACAGGCTGGTTTCCCCTTTTCATGTCTATTTGAAAATTGCCTATCACCTCTCACGCGAGGCGCGCGCTGGCATTAGCGAATACAAGCTGCCGAAAGTTTTCCAGCAGGAACTTCTGGATTTTCAGCAAAAAGCTGTTTTAGTTGCCGCCCATCATCTGCACAAACGAGGCGGCGTTATGATCGGCGATGTCGTGGGACTGGGCAAGACGATTACCGCAACCGCGCTTGCCAAGATGTTTGAAGAGGATTTCTTTTTGGAAACCCTCATTATCTGCCCGAAGAATATCGTTGATATGTGGGAAGGCTATGTCCACAAATATCAGCTTCATGCAAAAGTTTTATCCCAGAGTATGGTACAGCGCCATCTCCCGAATTTAAGACGATACCGGCTTGTCGTTATTGATGAGAGCCATAATCTACGTAATTCCGAAGGAAGCCGATACAGGGCGATTAAATCCTACCTTGAAGAAAATGAAAGCAAAGTTATCCTTCTTTCCGCAACGCCTTATAACAAATCGTATGTTGATTTATCAAACCAGTTAAGACTTTTTCTTGCCGATGATAAAGACCTCAGCATTAGTCCCGAGAGGTATATTGAAAGCATTGGCGGGCAAGTACATTTTTCGGCAAGACATACGGAAACGTTCATTAGAAGCATTAAAGCCTTTGAGAAAAGTCATTTCTCAGATGACTGGCGAGAGCTGATGAGGCTTTATCTGGTTAGAAGGACAAGAAGCTTTATCAAAAATAACTACTCGGGCACAGATAAAGCTAATGGACGAAAATATTTAACTTTCGCGGACGGCAGGAAACAATACTTTCCTGACCGGTTGCCGAAAAAGGTTGAATATGCGTTTGATTCGAATGATAAAAAAGACCAGTATGCAAAACTATATTCTGATAATATTGTTAAGCTAATCAATGGGCTGGAATTGCCCCGTTATGGCCTTGGCAATTACATAAATCCTCAAGCTGTAATAAGCCCAACCAAAGAAGAAGAACTTATAATTGCCAATCTCTCCAGAGCCGGTAAACGGCTGATGGGTTTTTGCAGGACAAATCTTTTCAAAAGATTGGAAAGCAGTGGATTCTCTTTTCTGCTTTCACTATCACGCCACATACTCCGTAATTTTGTCTTCGTGTATGCGGCGGAAAATAAACTTTCTGTTCCCATTGGCAAAAACATCATCGAAAATCTGGATGATTTTATTGAAGACAGTGACACTGACGCAGACGACGAGGACAACAGCATTTCGTTCATTCTGAAAGAAGAGGAGTATCTGCAACGGGCAAAACAGGTTTATGAATTGTTTGCCGGTAAATTTAAAAACCGTTTTTCCTGGATACGAAGCGATTTGTTCATTCCTGATTTAAAAAAATCGCTTATAAGTGATAGCCGTGAAATCATCAGTATATTAGCCACTGCTAAAGAATGGAGTCCAGATGAAGACAGACAACTAAACGCTCTTTTCGGTCTTATCAATATTGCCCACAAAAAAGACAAGATACTCATTTTTACACAATTTGCCGATACAGCATATTATTTATATGAACAACTGAAGAAACGAGGCATTAAAAGCCTTGACTGTGTAACAGGCGATTGTGAAAACCCCACGGATTATGCGTACCGTTTCAGTCCGCTAAGTAATGAAAAGGAAAATATCAAGGGAACGGAGCAGGAAATACGCGTGCTCATTACCACTGATGTCCTCAGTGAAGGTCAGAATTTGCAGGACGGGCACATCATCCTGAACTATGATCTACCCTGGGCAATTATTCGGCTGATTCAGCGGGCAGGCCGTGTTGATAGAATCGGCCAAAAGTCAGATACCCTTTACTGTTACTCTTTTTTACCCGAAGACGGTCTGGAAAAAATTATCAGGTTGCGCGGACGACTCAAAGACCGCATCAGACAAAACGCCGAGGTTGTCGGTTCGGATGAAACTTTTTTTGACGGCGACCCGGTGAACATTCACGACCTTTATAATGAAAAGTCCGGTATTTTTGATGATGAGGACGATTCCGAAGTGGATCTTGCTTCTTATGCCTACCAGATATGGAAAAATGCCGTGGATAGAGATCCGGCACTTACTAAAACTATTTCCGATATGGCCAATGTCATTTACGCAACCAAAGAAAATACCTTTGAGAAAGATAAGGAAGGCGTAATTGTCTATACTCGTACTGTAGAAGACAATGATGTGCTTGCCTGGCTTGACGCACACAGCAATATGATAACTCAGTCGCAGCTTACAATACTCAAAGCGGCGGAATGCAATAAAGATACGGAGCCGCAATTTAAATTGCCTGACCATCACAAGATTGTCAAAAGCGCAGTAGATATCATTGGTAAGGAAGAGATAACTGCCGGAAGTTCACTCGGCAAAAAGACCGGTGTAAAATACCGCGTCTATATGCGCCTTGACCGCTACTTCAAAGAAAATGAGGGCACTCTTTTTGTAACTGAAGAGATGAAAAAAGCTGTGGATGATACTTACAAATACCCGCTGAAAGAATTTGCCCGCGACACGCTCAACCGCCAGCTCAAAGCGGGCATATCAGATGATGGACTGGCAAATCTCGTTGTATCGCTTCGAGACGACGATAAATTGTGTATTACCGACAACGAAGAACAGGCACACAGTTTGCCGCAGATAATCTGTTCTATGGGCATTAAAAACAGAGAATAATTTATGGCCATTTCCAAAGAATCCTTCTCGCGTTATATTAAAACATTTCAGTTCAGGGAACTGTTTAACGATATGGGCTGGAATAACGACCGGACAAAACAGCCGATCAGTGTTGATGACGAGACTTATAATCTGTCCGGCATGGCTGAAAAAAGCGGCTTCAGGATTTTTACCTGTGAACCTGCCGCGGGGAACAAACTGCCCGATGCCGCAACGCGCAAGAAAATTGAAGCTAAAGTGACCAAGCTCTATCAGGAACATCTCATAATTTTTATTGATGAGCATAAACGGGAACAGGTCTGGCAACTGGCAGTGCGAAAAGCTGGCAACCCAACAAAAATCAGTGAAACGCGCTATAACATATCCCATGACCCGGAACTGCTCTACCAAAGGGCAAGCGGTTTATTTTTTACATTAGACGAAGAAGAAAAGGTAACGATTATTGACGTAACCAAACGGGTTGCGGAGAATTTTCAGCAGAATAACGAAAAAGTCACCAAGAAATTTTACGAAAGCTTCAAAAAAGAACACGCCACATTTCTAAAATTCATCAAAGGCATAGACGATCAGCTCAACATGGACTGGTATGCCTCGCTGATGCTCAACCGTTTGATGTTCTGCTATTTCATTCAAAAAAAAGGTTTTCTGGATAAAAACAAAAACTACCTGCAAGACAAGCTCAAGGCCTGTAAAGAAAAAAAGGGCAAAAACCAGTTTTATTCTTTCTACCGCGATTTTCTGCTTGCCCTCTTTCATAAAGGGCTTGGGGCGCCAGAACACAATAAGAATTTGGAAGTAGAAATTGGCAAAATCCCCTACCTCAACGGCGGCCTTTTTGACGAACACGAAATCGAAAAGACCTTCAAGAAGATTGAAATAGACGATACAGCATTTGAGCAGTTGTTTAACTTTTTTGCCCAGTACGAATGGCATCTCGATACTCGCGAAAGCGCGAGCGGAAAAGACATCAACCCCGATGTGATTGGCTATATCTTTGAGAAATACATCAACGACCGTGCGCAAATGGGCGCCTATTACACCAAAGAGGATATTACCGATTATATCAGCAAGAACTGCATCATCCCTTGGCTCTTTGATGAAGTAAAGAGACAATATCCCAAAGCCTTTGCCGCTGACGGTTGGCTCTGGCAGATGGTGAAGACAAGCGGAGACGAGTACATTTATGACGCAGTGAAATACGGCGTTCCTGAATCCGGCGGTTTGTTCGATGATTTACCGGCAGAAATACAGAAAGGTTTTAATTCCGAACTGGAGAAAATAATTGTTGACGGCAATGGTACCTGTCTCTGGGAACTGCGTAAAGACTGGAATAAGCAAGCGCCTTCGGATATTGCACTGCCTACCGAGATTTACCGCGAGGTGATTGAACGCCGCAAGCGCTATGCTGATATTAAAAGTAAAATTACCAATGGTGAAATTAAGGAAATCAATGATTTCATCACCTACAACCTCAATATTCGCCAGTTCGTGCAAGATGTGCTGGAAAATACTGATGATGCCGAGTTTATCCGCCATTTTTATCAGGCATTATTGCGCATAGCGATTCTTGACCCTACCTGCGGCTCCGGCGCATTTCTTTTCGCCGCGCTCAATATTCTGGAATTGCTCTATGAAGCCTGCATTATGAGGATGCGGAGCTTTGTGGATGAAAACGGCAAAGGAAAGCACAAGTTTTTTGAAGAAATGCTGGCGCAGGTCAACGCGCCGGAACATCCAAATCTGCAATACTTCATTTACAAGTCCATTATTCTGAATAACCTCTACGGTGTGGACATCATGAATGAAGCGGTTGAAATAGCCAAACTGCGCCTGTTCCTGAAATTAGTGGCAACAGTGGATGCGAATTACCGCAAACCAAACCTGGGGCTGGAGCCGTTGCCGGATGTGGACTTCAATATTCGCGCGGGCAATACGTTGATCGGGTATGCCACAGAAACACAACTTGGCGAAGCCTTTCTGAGCAAGACATCGAGCATGCTTGATTTTGACGATGATGCCGGAAAAATTGCCGAGAAGTGCGATATCGTGGCGCGGGCATTTGCACGATACAAGGAAATTCAGCTTCAAGGCCCCGCCGACTTTGATGATTTTAAAACAGCTAAAGACGATTTGAACACGCGGCTGGATAAATTGAGAAATGAACTGAATCAACTTCTGCATAAACAGCATTACACAAATGTAAAATACGACAAGTGGCTTGCCACGCATCAGCCTTTCCACTGGTTCGCGGAGTTCTATGAGATCATTCATGGGCAAGGTGGGTTTGATGTGACTATCGGAAATCCACCGTATTTAGAGAATTCTCAAATTGGATATCAGATTTATGAATATCAGACCTTCGAAAGTAAAGCTGTGCATGTTTATTGTATTGAACGAAGCCTTTGCCTTTTGAATAATTATGGAAATATCGCGATGATTGTTCCGCTTGCTATTGTTTCAACACAACGTATGGCAATGATTCAGAAGTTAATTGAACAGAAACGGTTGGTTTGGTATTCTAACTATGCATGGAGACCAGCAAAACTTTTTGATACGGTTAATCGGGCGCTTACAATTTTCTGTGCCTGCAATTCTAACGGTCGGGAAAAGGTTTATTCAACCAATTACCAAAAGTGGACAAGTGAAAACAGAGACCAATTGATGGAACCAATATGCTATGCAGAAGTCAAAGGCAAACGGTTAGCGTTTTGGATTCCTAAAATTAGTAACATTTCTGAATTGACTATTCTGAATAAAATTAAGACATATAAAATTCTTGCTCACAAAATAGTCAAGAATGGCAGTCAAATCTATTACCGGACAACAGGTGGTCTTTACTGGAAGGTGTTTACAGATTTTGCGCCATACTTTAAGCTTAATGGCAAAAAGGGATCATCATCAAGAGAAACAAATTTTTGTGTCGCATCGGTTAATGAGGCCAAGGCAATTATTGCTTGCATGAGCTCCGGTATTTATTGGTATTGGTATTCTATTACTTCCAATCTTCGGGATTTGAATCCATCAGATATTTCTAACTTTCATATTCCTGAGGAAACTATCAAGTCCAGGATCGTTCAAGAACTAGGCGAAAACTATCTTAAAGACATTAAAATAAATAGCAGACCACTTGTTCGGGAGCAAAAAAGTAAGGGTACTACAGAAACCCAATCATTCATAATAAGTAAGTCTAAACCCCTCATTGACCAAATTGACTGTCTTCTCGCCCAGCATTATGGCTTCACCCACGAGGAGCTGGATTTCATCATCAACTACGACATCAAATACCGCATGGGCTTGGGCAAAAATGGTGCAGATGCGGAGGTAGAATAGCTGTGTCAGACAAACGAAATAATTTAACTACTATGACAAAGATTTCTTAAG
>JBEKMF010000101.1:0-8449 GCA_050008655.1 Smithellaceae bacterium | reverse complement strand
GAATTTTCAACCCGATAGTTTTATTTACGTGATTGCTGTTGAAGGGCCGGCGCATTTTAATACCAGAGAGGTTTTTTTACGCAAGGCCTATAAAGCACTTAAACCCGGCGGGGTTTTATTACTTTCAGATATCGTGGCTGATAATCTCAAAACAAAAAAAAATTTATACAATAAAATAATCGCCAATTTATGTGCGTGGCGTTGGCATATGCCGAAAGCGAACTGGATGACAGCGAAAGAATTAAAAACATTATTAAAAGAAATCGGTTTTACAATTGATAAGGCGGAAACTGTTGGCGCTAATGTTTATCCCGGATTCTCTCGTTTTAATTTAAAATGGAAATCAATAAAGAATGCTATTTGTACTCGGGGGCTAAGAATAGGCCTGTTGCTCACGTTTATTTCTTGGTTGCTGGGACATGTATACAGAAGAAAAATGATTGATTATGTGTTTATTAAGGCGATTAAGCCAAGTTGATACTTTTAAGTTATACTCTGCGCTTTCGGAATCGGAGTCTCACAACAATCAGATAACTTTTGTGTTTATGGAAAAAAACGCGTAAAATCATCGGTAAATGGGATGATTGTCTTCCATAAAGAAAGAAAGTAATGACTCCCGATATATTTATAATTATTTACGATTTAATCCTCTTTGCCGCCTTTGCTGTTGCCGTATGGATTGTCATCGTCACCTGGCGCTGGCGGCGGGCTCCCGGCTCCAAATCGCTGATGATCCAGATGATTGGAGAGGGATGGTGGACATTATGCTACGCTCTCCATCTTTCGACCTGTATCCGGCCGGAACCTTATTTCTGGTCGAAGCTCATGTTTCTGGGTGTGGTGATGGTACCCGCGGGATTTCTGGTCTGGGCATCCCGTTACACAAAATACGACGGCTGGGTGAATAATCGCTCTATCAGCCTGCTTCTCATCGAACCGATACTATTTAACATAATTATCTGGACCGATCCCTGGCACAGACTTTTTTCCGGCAATTTTATAACAACGGGGAGCTTAGGAATCGCCTTCTGGCTCCACAGCGCCTATTCTTATATTCTGCTTATAATCGGAGGTGTAATGCTTTTCCTGAACTGGCTGCAGGTGACTTACGCCTACCGGAAACAAGCTTTTTTGGTTTTATTGGGATTGCCAATCTCCTGCCTCGCCAACATAGTTACTATCTTCCAGTTTACTCCCGTCAAGAGCATTGATTTTTCGCCGCTTGGATTTTTCGCCGCCAGCGCGATCTTTACCTATGCGCAACTGCGTCACCACCTGTTTGACCTTCTCCCCGTGGCCCATCACACGGTTTTGGAAAATATGCTCGATGGTGTCATGGTGCTGGATACGGAAGATCGGATTATTGACCTCAATAAGCCGGCACAGGAAATTCTGGGTATAAATATCAATGAAGCATTGGGCAAGGCGGCCGGTTCAGCCCTCCCCGCCTGGCAGGAAGCGGAAGCTCAGTTGGCACAAAAAAAAGATGTAAATATCGAATTTCTTGTGAAGGGTACGGAAAAAAGAAATATAGATATTTCGACAACAGCCCTTTATGACCGCAGAAATCAGCCCTATGGTAAATTGGTCACTTTACGGGACATCACCAATATCAAACATATCGAAAATGCCTTGAGAGAAACGAATGAAAATCTGTCACAAAAACTTGCGGAAATTGAAGCCCTGCAGATAAAATTGAAGGAAGAAGCGATTCGTGATCCTCTCACCGGTCTTTACAACAGAAGATTTTTGCAAGAGACCCTGAACCGTGAAATTGCGCACGCTAATCGCGCAAACATACCGCTTAGTCTGGCCATGCTTGATCTGGATCGCTTTAAAAAAATCAATGATACCTATGGACACGCAATCGGCGACCTTTTTCTTATTGCCTTGGGAAATTTGCTCGCCCAGAAAACCCGCAGCAGCGATGTTTCCTGCCGTTACGGAGGTGAGGAATTTGTTATCGTAATGCCCACCGCCCCACTTGCAGAAGCCGCGCAGCGCATTGATCAATTGCGGGTGGAATTCAGCACAATTAAAATAGATGCAGGCAACGGGAAAATAGGAATCACATTATCCGCCGGATTGGCCTGTTACCCCTTACATGGTAATAATGACAAAACTCTGCTCGAGGCCGCCGACCACGCTCTTTACGCGGCTAAAGCGAGGGGGCGCAACTGCGTATTAGCGGCTAAGTGAATTGTTATAAAAAACCCGCTGAAATATTTTATTACTTGATTTTCTTTTTTTCTTTTTTGATACTCTAACCGTTTTTTAAATATATTGCCATCCGGACAATGACAAAAATTGTATATTTATGGAGGGAAAATGGCTTATTCAACAATCTTGTTAAATATCGACGGAGGCATCGCGACAATAACCTTTAACAGGCCGGAGGCTATGAATAGCTGGACGGTGGCAATGGCGCGTGAGTTGGGTAGCGCCATGTACTCATTGGACAGAGATGATTCTGTTCGTGCTGTTGTGGTAACCGGAGCCGGTTCAGCATTTTGCGCCGGAGCGGATTTAAGCGGAGCAACCGCCTTCAAGCTCGGAGATACCGAAGATGAAGAAACACGCCGGGATTCTCTTGCTTTCCCTGCCGTGATGCCCTGGCAGATCAGAAAGCCCGTGATTGCGGCCATCAACGGACATGCCATCGGTGTCGGCATTACTTATGCTATGAATTGCGATATACGTTTTGTGGCGGAAGACGCCAAGATACAATTCGCTTTCGTGCGCCGGGGAATCACACCGGAACTTTCTTCCCATGTAATCGTAGCGAGGGTGGCCGGTCTCTCCCGCGCGGCCGACCTAATGCTGACCGGAAGAATGATAAAGGGACGGGAGCTTGCCGAAATGGGTCTGGCTTCAGAGGCCCTGCCCGCGGATAAAGTTCTTCCCACCGCTCTGGAGAGGGCACGCGAATTTCTCAAAGCGGCGCCGGTATCCGTGGCAATCTCGAAACGTCTTCTCTGGGAGGGACTTACTTCAACAGTCGCCGAAATTGACGCAAAAGAATTCCGTATTTTCGAGTGGGTATGCACTCAACCCGATGCGTTCGAAGGGGTCGAATCCTTCCTGAAAAAACGCAATCCTCAATGGAAGATGTCAGTCGACCGCGACTTTCCGGATTTTTTGAAATAAGGTATAAAGATAAAATGCATTTTTGTTCTTTTTTGAAAAAAACGCGGTTAATAATCCAATATATTTTGCCCTTCCGGGAATAATTTTATTGACAGTGAAGTTTAATATATGATAGTCAAACGGCTAAGAAAGATTTATTTGAAATTATAATTTCACTTAATAAAATCAAACACTTTCTTTATCCCAGGAAATGCTGTATTTGTTTTTGATGAGGAGTGGACATTGAAGCTGCGCGAAGTGCAAGAAATACTCAACGCCGATGTTATTGTGGGCAAAGAAAATTTAGATATGGAAGTCAAAACGGCGTTTGGAGCCGATTTGATGAGCGATGTTCTGGCCTTCGCGAAAGCGGGTAGTCTTTTGCTAACCGGCCTGACTAATACCCAGGTTATTAGAATCGCCAATGTTCTGGACATTGCCGCTATAATCTTAGTTAGAGGCAAAAAGCCGTCGGCAGAGACTATCGATTTGGCCAAAAAACTTCAAATCCCCATTCTAACAACAAAATATATTCTATTTGAAACAGCGGGCCGTCTTTATGCTCAAGGGATAGTTGGCTGCCTGGAAAAAGTTGAAAATTAAAGTGTGCGCAGCTGAAACTGAAAATTATTTATATACGAATAGTTTTTATATTGAAGGCGGTAATTTCAGCGACGCGGGAACGGTTTCCACACGTATAAAATCGGTCCTCAAACAAATAGGGCTACCCAACGATGTCGTTAGGAAATCAGCCATTGTCTGTTATGAAGCGGAAATTAATATCGTCTCTTATGCCCGAAGAGGAAAAATTAATCTTACAGTGACTCCCAAGACTGTCGAGATTGAGGTAGCTGACGAAGGACCGGGAATACCCGATATTGAATTAGCCATGCAGCAAGGTTATTCGACGGCGAATCAGCAAATAAGAGAAATGGGCTTCGGCGCCGGTATGGGACTACATAACATCAAAAGCTATTCCGACAAATTCGATATTTCGTCGGAAGTGGCCAAAGGAACTTTCTTGAAAATGATTATTAACACCCCTTAATTCCTCAAGGATAATATCATGGACGTTGAAACTATAGTTAAAAAATTGAATTTAAAAGTAAGGTCTGCGTCAGACAGACTTAAGAATAATGTCAGAGGAGGTTACACGGGAGATCTCTTAAGCGATGTAATGGCAAATTCTCACGAGGGAGATATCTGGATAACGAGACAAGTGCACCAAAATATAGTTGCCATAGCCACTTTGAAAGAACATGCGGGTATAATTCTGGTCAATTCCTACGAACCGGCACAGGATACGCTGGAAAAGGCCGTTAAGGAAAACGTGCCCATCATGGTTTCCAACTTGTCCGCGTTCGAGTTGACGGGTAAAATTTATAACTTGCTGGCAGAAAAAAAATAGTCGCAGATGTACCGGCTTTTTATTAGAGCCGCCTGCCTATGGCCTTTTTTGGTTAATTCCGGAAAAAGACGATGCTTAAAGTTTTTTATTGTGATTTTCATATTCACACTTGCCTATCGCCTTGCGCCGATCTGGACATGCATCCCCAAGCTCTGGTAGAAAAAGCCCTCGAAGCAAAACTCGATATCATCGCTATTTGCGATCACAACTCTTCCGAAAATGTACCTTACGTTATTAAGGCGGCGGAAGGAAAAAAAATAAAAATATTGCCGGGAATGGAAATAACGACAAGCGAAGAAGTGCATTTGATAGCCATTTTTAATTCCTTGTCCGATCTCGCCAAACTGCAGGTGCTTGTGTATCAGCACCTGGCTGGTATAAACGATGAGCAAAAGTTCGGTGTCCAGGCCATTGTCAACGAGAAGGGCGAAGTGGAAGGAATAAACGATAAATTATTAATCGGCGCCACTGATCTTCCGTTGAATGAATTATTGAATTATTTACATCAACTGAACGGATTGGCCATAGCGGCGCATATTGACAGGGAAAGTTTCAGCGTTTTGAGCCAGCTGGGCTTCATTGAGGAAAAGACAAAATTTGATGCTTTAGAGATAACGCCGGCAATAGGATTTACGCAGGCGAGGGTCAAATATCGGGAACTCGCCAATTATTCTTTCATCATGTCATCCGATGCCCACTATTTAAAAGATATCGGAGGGACGGCAACAAGAATTGTCCTTCAGGAACCAACTTTTGCGGAATTGAAAATGGCTTTTGCCAAACAAAACGGCCGTCATATTCTGGAGCAACCATGGGTATGAATCACAAAGTAAGTTTAGAAAACATATTTAACAGCAAGTTGCGGAATGTTATACCCTCCGCTTTGCGGGATTGTTATCGCCCCGCTAAGCTGCGCACGCGGGATAATTCAACTTGCAGATATAACTTCGCGGCGCTTGTAATATCTGAGTTTCATTAGAAATGGAGTTTCACAAATAATGCTGGAGCTGGCCGAACACATTCTCGACATCGCGGAAAACTCCATTCGCGCCGGTGCCGGGACAGTGGAAATTGTCATCAACGAGGATTCGGCAAAAGATTTGCTTACTATTGAAATCAACGATAATGGCAGCGGAATGACAAAAGAAGAAATTAAAAAAGTTGAAGATCCGTTTTATACGACAAAAACTGTGCGGCGGGTGGGATTGGGAATTCCACTGCTAGCCAACGCCGCCAAAATGGCCGGCGGCTCTCTGAGACTGAAATCGGCAAAAGGAAAGGGTACCAAGCTTACAGCAACCTTTCAACTCAGCCATTTAGACAGGCAACCCTTGGGAAATATTGCAACAACAATGCTGACTCTTATTGCAGGAAATTCAGGGGTTGACTTTATTTACAAACATAGGCATAGTGACCGGCGGTTCACATTGGACACGCGTCAGATACGTAAAGAAATCGAGGATGTACCCATTAATCATCCTGAAATAATTAAATATATTCGGGGCGTTATTGACGAAGGACTTCGCGACATAAAACCTACAGCCTGACTTACCCCGACACACCGACAATCGAGGAGGAATTTGATGAAAGCGGAAGATAATGAACTTTTAAATGATTTTACACCGGAACAGGTAGCCGAACTCGACAAAATTATCATGAAGCATAAAGGCAAACCCGGTGGATTGATTCCGGTGCTGGAAGAAGCGCAAGTGGCTCTGGAATACCTGCCCATGTCCGTGCAAAAAAAGATTGCCAAGGAATTGAATCTGCCTTTGAGCCGTGTTTACGGCGTTGTCACCTTTTATTCATTCTTCACCATGACACCGCGCGGTAAACACACTGTCCGTGTTTGCCTGGGCACAGCTTGTTATGTCCGCGGCGGTAAAGCCATTAAGGAAACTCTCGAGAAAGAATTCGGCATTAAAGAGGGCGAAACCACTCCGGATAGGATGTTCACCTTGGAAACGATCCGCTGTTTGGGCGCCTGCGGCCTGGGGCCTGTGGTTGTTGTGGACGAAGATGTGCATGGCCGGATGAAGCCATCGAAAATCAAGGAAATGATGGTTCAATATAGATAGCAAATTTTTTACAAGCAAAAAAACGGGAGGAAACGCCGATGGCGAAATTGACTATAGCTGATTTAAAAAAAATAAAAGAAAAAGTGCATAAGGAAATGTCCCTGCGGGACGGTGATCGCCGCGTCAAAGTTACGGTTCATATGGGAACCTGCGGTATCGCTTCCGGCGCCAAAGAAGTTATGGATACATTATTGCAAGAAATTGAGGCCGCCGGCGCGAATGACGTTGTTGTAACCACTTCAGGCTGTATGGGGTTATGCAGCCGCGAACCTTTGGTTACCGTGGAAATATTAAATCAAGAACCGATAAAATACGAATATATGAATCCCAACAAAATGAGGCAGGTCTTTAAAAGGCACATTTTGGCGGGAGAAATTCAGACACCCTTTGTTTTGGCAAAAGGCGCTGAAGTAATCAAATAATTTTTTCGCCTATCATGTCGTAATGCTCGCGGCATGATAATTTCTCAAGGAGGATGTTGGCTAAATGAAGGTTTTTCGTTCACACTTATTGATCTGCGGAGGTACGGGTTGTCAATCTTCCGGCAGTCATGCCGTAAAAACAGCTTTGTTGGAAGAGGTCGATAAAAGAGGATTGGCTGAAGAAATAAAGATTGTGGAGACAGGCTGTAACGGATTTTGCGCTTTGGGTCCCATTATGGTTGTTTACCCCGAAGGCGTCATTTACGTATCTTTAAAACCGGAAGATATCCCGCAATTAGTCGAAGAACACTTAATCAAAGGGAGAGTCTTAAAACGGCTTTTATACAGAGAACCTGTTACCGATCAAATTATTCCTACAATGCAGGATATTCCCTTTTTTGCTCTTCAGGAATTACGGGTGCTGCGGAACCGCGGATTAATTGATCCCGAAAAAATCGATGAATATATCGCCCGTGATGGTTATGCCGGGATGGCCAAAGCGCTTACGGAAATGACCCCGGAGCAAATCGTTCAAGAAATTCTTAATTCCGGTTTGCGCGGGCGCGGCGGAGCCGGATTTCCCACCGGACTGAAATGGAAGTTTGCCTCCCAGTCCAAAGGTGATGTTAAATATGTTTTGTGCAACGCCGACGAAGGCGACCCGGGCGCTTTCATGGATAGAAGCGTGCTGGAAGCCGATCCTCACGCCGTCCTGGAAGGAATGGTCATCGCGGCCAAAGCCATCGGCTCTCATCACGGCTACATATACTGCCGGGCTGAGTATCCATTGGCCATTCACCGTTTAAATATCGCCATTGCCCAGGCCAAAGAAGCAGGGTTGCTGGGCAAAGATATTTTGGGCACTGGTTTTGATTTTGATCTGGAGATTTACCAGGGAGCCGGCGCTTTTGTCTGCGGCGAGGAAACAGCGCTTATGACTTCCATTGAAGGAAAAAGAGGCATGCCGCGGCCGAGACCACCTTTCCCCGCTGTTGCCGGACTTTGGCAAAAGCCCAGCATCCTGAATAACGTGGAAACTCTGGCTAACATCGGCCAGATTATTTTACGCGGAGCTAAGTGGTATGCTTCCGTGGGCACGGAAAAGAGCAAAGGAACAAAGGTTTTTGCTCTTACCGGCGATGTCGCCAACGTCGGTTTGGTGGAAGTGCCCATGGGAACGACATTGGGCACCATCGTTTACGATATCGGCGGCGGAATCCCCAAGGGGAAAAAGTTCAAGGCCGCTCAGTTAGGCGGTCCTTCCGGCGGTTGTATTCCCGTACAACACTTGAACGCACCCGTAGATTATGAAAAGGTCGTTGAACTCGGCGCGATTATGGGTTCCGGCGGCTTGATCGTCATGAACGAAGACAAGTGCGCTGTGGATATGGCGCGCTTTTTTATGGATTTCTGCC
>JBEKMF010000100.1:0-8561 GCA_050008655.1 Smithellaceae bacterium | reverse complement strand
CCACGGGAACGCATTGCCAGATAAACTGTTTCGCCCCGCTCATATGACTTGATAAAAAGTGTGCCGAGCATGTTGGCTATTGCTTTTAAATGAAGCCAGCGGGAACCGCCGGCACGGCGCGATTTCATCGCTTGCCGCATTTTCATGGCCTCATCTTCTATTAAAAAAATATAACGGTACATAAAAGATAAAATCATGATAATTAATTGGGGAAATTTCAAATCTTCCAGCGCAGCTAAGAGCTGCGGAAAAGGCGTGCTGGCCGTAAGTAAGGTGAGGCAGACAACAGAAAAAATGCCTTTGATCAAAACACTCTGGAACATTATCCATCCGGCAGCGGAGACATTTGCCTGAAAAGTGCCGATTTGGAACAGCGGTATAGTTTCTCCCTGCTGCCAGAAAGGCAAAAAGAACACTGTCATCAAAATAAAGGGGACGATCACCAGGCATCGTTTAAAGATATAACTTAGCGGTATTTTAGAGAATGCAATGAGTGCAAGCAGTAATAAGCCATACAGCGCAAAACTTAGAGTGGAGCCGGGCGCGGTAAAGATGACGAAAAAAATAAAGGCAAAGAAACTGATGATTTTAGTTCGGGCATCAAGACGGCTCAGCATACTGTCAATGTGACTATGTTCATCAATGTAGGAATGATTCATCTGCAATCCTTGTTCTTTTTAAGCAGGCTGGCCAACCCATAGCCAATTCCAAAGATAACCAATGTTCCGAGGAGGCCTGATATGGCAGTCGCCATTTTTTCATTTTTCAGTCCCGGAAATATATAATCAGGGATAGGCGATTTGAAAACGGAGCCCTGCTCGCTTTTGACCATAAATCCATGATCATGCGCCACTTTTTCCAGGCCATCCGGCCAGGAGGAGGCCAGCGGCGACAAGAAAAACGCTACAATTACGGCGATGATAAGTCCAACAACTATATCTTTTCTGTTCATGCTTTATTACTTTCTCCCGCAAATCCGTAAATTAAATCCGGTCTTACTTTCTGAATAAAGCTGAGAACTGCTACCGTAATTAAGGCCTCACCGACGCCGATCAGCGCATGTATTCCCGCCATAGCCGGAAGAACAATGAGCAGAGGCGATGTTCCGGAAATGGCCAGTTCCAGAGCGCAGAAAACCGCGGCCAGTACTACGGAAAACCAGGCGGCAACGGCTGCGCCGATTTGCAGCCCTTTTTTATTGCCCATAATTTTATTAATGAGATTAAACATAATATAGCCGCCGATAGTTCCAATAATAGCCATGTTAAAAATATTGGCTCCCAGGGCCAAGAGGCCGCCATCCTGAAAAATTAGACACTGAAAAATCAATACACAGGTAAGAACCACCGCGCCGGCATAAGGCCCAAGTAATACAGCCGCCAATACTCCACCTAACAAGTGGCCGGAAGTACCGCCGATAACGGGGAAGTTAATCATCTGCGCAGCGAAGATAAACGCCGACATAATGCCCATTAAAGGCACCATTCTGTCTTTGAGCAGACGGGCTGTTTTCTTCAAGCAATAGCCAATCGTGCCGGTTGAAATTACCCAGGCCGGAGCCCACGTGTTTGCCGTTAAAAATCCATCCGGTATATGCATTAGGTCGCTTATAGCCCTTGCGTGATCAGGCTAAATCCCTTCCTTTTGTAGCCATCAGGAAACCGGCGTGCTTTACACTTTTGAGCGATTTTAATTTCATAAACAACTTTTCTATCTCCGTCGCCTTTCCTTTGGTCACAATAATTTCGAAACAATTGTGATGATCAAGATGAATATGTTGAGTGGAGAGAATGCAGTCGTGATGATCATGCTGGATATCCAGAACTTTGCTGACCAGCTCCCTGGCATGATGATCATAAACAACAGTAATCGCGCCGGTTACTTCTTTGTTTTCTGTCCATTCTCTTTTAACCAGTTCTTCCCGGATTAAATCGCGGACTGCTTCGGAACGATTTGTATATTTATGCTGTTTTATATGCCGGTCAAATTTATTTAAAAGGTCATCTTCTAACGATACACCGAAACGAACCAGATTAGGCATAAACTCCCTCCCGCTGATTTAGCGTGGCACGAATATATAAATAGTAATACGCAAAAGTCAAGAATATTTTATTGACATGAATAAATATCTGTGTCACATTTTTTGTATTCGTAACACTATTGCTGCATAAGGCACAGTTACGCATTTATATATCATTAAGCAATATTGAATACTTAATTCTATATTGAAAAGGGACTTATTATGCACAGATTTATCTTCAATGTTATTTTAGTGCTCTTTTTTATCTTTTTTTCTATACCGGTAATTGCCGCCGAGGAAAAGGATGCTAAGCAGGAAGAGGCAGTCAAAATGCCCGAAGTAGTAGTGGTCGCCTCGCCCATTATCCAAGGCAATCAGGTGAATGATTCCGGAAGCCAGGTTACAATCGTCCAACAGAAACAAATATCAGATTTGAACGCCCAGGATCTGCCCTCCGCCTTGCGTATGACCCCCGGTGTAGACATATCACGTTATAATCAGGTAGGAAGCTTTGGCGGCGCCGACGGCGGAGCTATATACATCCGCGGCATGGGGAGCTCCCGGCCAGGCGCGGAAATTCAAATGCTGGTGGACGGCATACCGAAGTTTGCCGGTGTCTGGACCCATCCTTTAATGGATATCATGAACGTCGATATTGCCGATAGCATAGAAGTTTATAAGGGCGCGCAGCCGATTCTTTTCGGCAATATGTCGATGGGCGCGGTTAATATTATCACCAAGCGGCAAAAAGATGATGGGTTTTCGACTAATCTAATGGCTGCGGGAGGGTCTTACAACACATTTGTGGAAACGCTGGAGCACGGGGGCAAAATCAATGATCTTGATTATTATCTGGTGCAAAGTTTCAAACAGTCCAGCGGTCATCGGGAAAACGCGGACGGCGAACTTCAGGATTACTTCGCCCGGGTTGGATACAAGCTCAACGACCTCTGGTCAATAGCGATGACGGCCAACGCCACACACAATTTCGCCGATGATCCCGGCCCCTTGGGCATGCCTCAAGACAGACAGGGCACTTTCAAAACCGAAGATAACATGAGCATAATAACCTTGTCTCATAACTACGATAAAATTAAAGGCTATCTCAAGATGTATTGGGATAATGGTAAAATGAGTTGGCTGGATGAGTACGATCTGGTGCACCTTTATCATTACAATACCATAACCTGGTTTGATAATTACGGAATCAGGGATCGGGAAATAGTGAATCTCTGGCCGGGAGGAACTATAACAGGTGGAGTGGATTTTGATTTCTCCTCCGGAACAGTCGATACTAATAATCCGGCACCAATACCCAGCAGCACTTTCCCCCGTGAAACTTTTAGGATTCTTTCGCCGTATGTCGCCTTAAGTCAGGAATTCGAAATTATTAATAGCTGGAAATTGATTCCATCTGTGGGTATCCGTTATTACAATCACAGCGATTTCGATCAGAGATTCAGTCCGCAGGCAGGTCTTGTGCTCCGTGATGCTTCCACCGATTTACATGTGTTTTACAGCAAAGGCATCAACTATCCCGGTCTGTATGTGGCGGCCATTGAAGGGGGTACATCTTGGAGAGATTTGAATCCTGAAACAGTCGATCACCTGGAAGCAGGTATCGCCCATTCCTTCGGCTCCAAAATCCGTGCGGATATAACATTATTTCACGATAAAGGCAGCGACCGGATAATCATGATCTTTACCCCAGCACCCACTTTTACCAACATATCTAATTTTGAAACGCAGGGAGTAGAAGCAACTTTAAACTTTCACCCGCTGCCTAATCTCTCCTTGTTCACGGGAGGAACCTGGCTGTATGAACGTTCACCGGATAATCTACCCTATGCGCCGCAGTGGACGGCTTCAGCGGGAGGCAACCTCAAATTATTTAATCATCTGACTATATCTCTGGATACATCCTATCAGGATTGGCAATATGTGGCTAATACCCGTACTTTGGATTACGGAGGTTCCTTTGTCCGGGTAGATGGGTTCTGGCTCTTAAATGGGAAAATCAGCTGGGAATTCAAATTGCCCTCTCCGAAAATAAGCGGGGATGTATTTTTGGCCGGAGAAAATCTGACCAACGTCAGCTACGCTTACCAACAGGGTTATCCCATGCCGGGAATCAACTGTATGCTGGGAGCTAACCTTAAATTCTGATTTATATATGCTAAGATCACGGGTATGAACCCCGCAGTAAGTTGCGGGTTCATACCCTCCGCTTTGCGGGATAATTCAACTAGCAGATATTACTGCACTGCGTTTGTAATATCTGAGTTTCATTAAAATTGGAGTTTCACAAATAAATTACAAAATAAGGATGAAATATTTATGAAGATAATGAACAATATTTTCAGGCAGGATAGACATTTTCCAGTGCTATCGGCGCTTAGTCGGATATTGGCAATTACATTGATGATCATTATGGTAGCAGGCTTTACTCTCTTTTCTCTCAATGAATGTCCGGCTCATGAAGGTGAAGATCTGGAACAGGCTAAAGCGGTAGTTGACAATCGGACTCCATTTTCTTTTACTCATCCCAAAGATAGAAATAAATACACGGAGATACTGCGGCCGCCCCGCACTGTTACTATGCGGTCCGGCTTAATTCAGCTTACACCCGGCGAGGATGTCGGCCTGCATTCGACCAAGCAAAACGAAGAAATGTTCGTTATTCTGGAAGGGCAGGGGCAAGTGGAAATAGAAGGCCAGGCTGCTCTGAAAGTATCAGGTGGCCAGGTGGCCTATGTGCCGCCCATGACCAAACACAATGTACGCAATAGGGGGACGGCGCCGCTGAAATATATCTTCATTGTGGCTAGGGCAATTAATTAAAAAAATTCACCTCCTATTATGAGAGATTATTTTGAATGGGTTTATCAATTAAATTAAATATTATATGATACATCACATTCTTGCTTGACAAGAGATCATTCATTTTCTATATGTTTTAATAATGAGGAATTTGCTTGTTCAGCGTATATGAAAATGATGACCTTTTCCCAAGTAAATCGTAAAAAAGTATTTTTCTTTTTTGCGATTATGTTTCTATTTGCCTCCCTGGCAATTACGTTCCATCATCATGATGATGGATGTCATCATTCTGAATGTTCATTATGCATTGCCACAAATTTGCTATCCTCCAGCAATTTAGAAATTCACAATTCTTTTGTTTTTTATCCAACAACAACTTATTTTCAACAGCCTGAAGAATCCTTTCATCAGGCTTTATCCAAATTCCCCGTATTTTCCGACCGGGCTCCGCCAGTTTCCCTATCCGCGTAGTTTCAATCAATACCAATAAGAAACCACATTACTGACAAGTATCCTTTGAGGATGATGGAGGCGTGTATGAAACAAGGAATAATCCTGTTTCTTCTTCTTTGTCTGCCCTCGCTTCCCGGCCATGCATTTGCCGAAAGTGACATTGAATCGAGGATTCGCACACTGGAGGAGACATTAAAAAAGCAAGAAGAAACTATCAAAGCACAACAGATAATGATTAATGAGTTGAAAGAACAAAATAAGAAGAATGAGGTCAAACAAATGCAACCCTCATCAAAGCCTGCGGGCGTCACTGCCGAAAAGACGACACCATCCGGCGAGGTGCAAAAGCAAGTACAGGAACTGAAGGAGAAGGTGGAGCAAGTGGCCGAAGCGCAAAGGAAAGTCTTGCCGAGTGAGTTCAACCCATCCCTCGGGCTTGTGGGCGAGACAATCTTTGGTTATCGCAGCAAGGGATCCACGGAGACGGGGAGTGATCGTCCCGGCGGGTTTGATGTGTTTCAGCGTTCGATCGAGTTGAATGCAGCAGCAGCGGTGGACCCGTTTGCCAAAGCCTATGCGGTGCTTAACGCGTCGGTCGACCCGGTTACCGGCGAAGCGACGTTGAATGTCGAAGAGGCCGCGCTGCAGACGACGTCGCTGCCCTGGAACCTGGAGCTGAAGGCAGGGCGATTTTTCGGCGAGTTCGGCCGGCTGGGCTATATTCATGACCATGAACTACCGTTCGTCAATCGTCCGCTGGCACTCGCCCAATATATCGGCGGTGAGTCGAGAACGGACGGTTTGCAGCTTAATTGGCTGTTGCCGGTCAATCACTACGTGAGCCTGACCATGGGCGCGGGCAATCAGTTCGGCGGCGACAATCCGCCAAACTTTGTCGGCGATTTCCGTAACGGCAGCGGGTTAAATTATTGGGGCCGCTTGTCCACGTATTTCGACCTGACTCCCAATATATCGCTCGAACCCGGCATTTCCGGCCTGTGGAATCCAAGTACGGATGCACAGTGGGCGGCTGCCGGCGGTGTTAATCCGCCATTTCCTATGGTAGCCGGCAACACCTTCACTGAACGCGAGCGCCGCCTTTGGGGGGCGGACTTGGTGCTAAGCTACAAGCCGCTGCGCAACAATCAGTTCCAGAGCGTTACCTGGGGCACGGAAGTGCTCTACAGCGATAACCGCTATGGCGTAACCGATTCAATGCACAATGCCCTACCTGGTCTCTCCGTCGGCTCCGTGGGTCTCTATTCTTATCTCACTTACAAGTTTGATCGCGAGTGGTCAGCCGGGTTCCTATTGGAATATGTGGAGAACGAGGTGAATAATCAGGATAAGACCTTCGCCTATTCTCCTTACCTCACTTGGGCAATTAGTCACTGGAATCAATTGCGCCTTCAGTACACGTACACCGATCCCAACGCCGCATCCGGCCGACCAGCCGATAGCGCCGTTTATCTACAATGGGCGTGGATCATCGGCTCACACTCACATGGTTGGCAGCAACGCTAAGGAGGAATCCAACATGAAACCTAAATTATATAGTCTATTATCGATCATCGCGCTTACTGCTGTATTCTGCGGGTGGACAATGCCCGCTCACGCCGAGAAGATCCGCGTTGTTACAACGCTGACCGACCTGGCGGATTTTGCACGCGCCGTCGGCGGCGACCTGGTCGATGTTCACAGTCTGGCGACGGGCGTCGAAGACACGCACGGGGTGCCGATGAAACCGAGCTTCGTGCCGATGATGAACCGGGCGGACCTGTTGATCCTGGTGGGATTTGATTGTGAGCACGCCTTCCTTCCCGCTCTCCTGGAGGCGAGCAAGAACCCGCACATTCAGGTAAACAAGCCCGGTTACGTTGACTGTTCCCAAGGAATCATCCCGCGTGATGTGCCCAAATCGACCGATCATTCCGAGGGTGACGTTCACCCCTACGGCAATCCGCACTATATGCTTGATCCGGTATTGGCAAAGACCGCAATCGCCAACATCTATAACGCACTAATGGCGTTTGCACCGGAGCATAAAGCTGAATTCACGCGAAACCGTAATGCTTATCTCGCCATACTAAATGGCAAAATTGCTGAATGGGAAAAAGCGCTCCAACCACTCAAGGGGACAAAGTTCGTATCCTATCATGAGCACTGGCCCTACTTCGCGGCGCGCTTCGGTTTGAACTATTTCGGCACGATTGAAATAAAGCCGGGCATCGACCCGACCGCACGCTATATTCAGGAATTGGTCACATCGATGAAGGCTGAACAGGTTTCCATCGTCGTTCGCGAGCCGCAGTTTCCGGAAAAGGTGCCAAAACGAATCGCCGAACAGACCAGCGCAACCATGATAACACTCCCCATCATGCCGGGCGGCGTGCCGCACACGGAAACGTACATCAAGATGATGGATTACATTATTCAAACAATTGCCGCTGCAGTACAGACGAAAAAATAAAAATATGGAGGCTGTGTCCGCCCGCCTTTTCCAGGCGGACACATACAACAGACTATGAATGAAGCACTCATCACACTAGAGAACCTGAGTATCGGCTATAACAGCCAACCTGTGCTATCCGGTATTTCGCTTTCTATTGCCCGTGCCAGTTTCACCGCTATTCTCGGCGCCAATGGCTCGGGCAAATCGACTCTGATCAAGACGATGCTGGGACTGCTGCCACCAGTTGCGGGTCGCATTAATACCGCATCGACAAGTGCACCACTCGAGTTCGGTTACGTCCCTCAAGCTTTTCAGTTTGACCCGATTTATCTGCTCACGGGGTTCGACGTCGCCCTTATGGGCGCATACGGGCGTGTCCGGCCGGGGCGCATCGTCCCTCCAATCGAACGCGCCTTCACCCGCGAATGCCTGCGTGCAGCGGGTGCTGAGGAGTTTGCCCATCAGCGCTTTGCCGAACTCTCCGGCGGACAGAAACAACGTGTGCTTATTGCCCGCGCTCTGACTACGCGCCCCGAGGTACTCGTGCTGGACGAACCCACTGTGGGTGTGGACCGTGAAGCGACGAATTTGGTGATGGAGTTTATTTCGCAGATCCACAAAGAAAAGAAGATCACGGTACTTCTTATAACACACGACTTTGCAGTGGTGCGTCACTATGCTGAGCACGTCATCTGGCTTCACGAGGGCAAGATGTTCCTCGGCGCAACACACGAACTCTTAACTGCCGAACGGATGGCAAAAATCTTTGAAATGGGGATGGACTAACATGGAAACATTTTATCAGATTCTATCACC
>JBEKMF010000010.1:0-32215 GCA_050008655.1 Smithellaceae bacterium | reverse complement strand
GATATTCCCACCTGTAAAGAGCTGATCGAACGGATGGTTAAGGAGGCCGGAGAAGATATTAAGCGAATAGCAAATTTAATGAAGGTCTAAATAAAATACAAATAATAATTACAAAATTTTTTGCCGGCAAATATCCGATCACTCTTCCCGAAATCAGCTGGATCAGCATACCGCGACAGTGAAAATTCCTCTCTTTATCAGGTAATCTCCCCAGCTAAGTACACAATATCCTGTGACCTAATTTTCTTGACACACAAGTGCCTTCTACATATACTCAGCCAATAAAAAGGTGATTTTTTATAGAGCAAAAATAGAGAAGTTGAACTACTATAAAAAAACAGGAGGTAAATGATGAAACACGAAGCAATTGTTTCTGGCGGGGGCCTGTATGCTGGTATTGGCACTTTCCCCGTCTATAGCTGCGGCGGCAGTGTTCACTTATGATCAGAAGCCGGCTTTCTCCGTTACCTATCCGGACGATTGGATTGATAATCCCGACAACGTTAGCCAATATCATGTATTGTTTAGCGCAAAGAATTCCGTCGGCATTCCCGTTATTAATGTGCAGGTGCGGGAAATTCCTGCCGGCGCTACTCTTGCGGACACCGGGAAACTATGGAAAAAGCTCGTCTGTGATCCGGAACAAGGCCAGGATTGTCAAATAGTCTCGGATAAGCAAACAACTCTAAAGGACGGAACCAAAGCCCATGAAACATTACTAAAATATAAGTACCAAAACTGGTTGCCTTTGCAGGCGGTCGTTCTGGCAGTCTTTAAGGACAACAAGTGGATACGTGTTGATGTTCACCAATCAGCAAATGACGATCCGTCATGGGATATTGTCCGCACATTGAAATTTAAGTAATATTAGATTAAAATCGTGACCCTATGGACTTATAGGAGTTCGACGAGATTTATGGGAACGATTTTATGGGAAGAGTAACCGTTTTTAAAAAGTCGCCTTTCCCTTATTATTATTAATAGTTATTAATAATTGTCCGCGGTTGGAGCTTTGCCTCCAACCGCTTTTTTTATTTACCTGGAAAATTTAGTTAATAGTTCCTTTCCCCTTTAATATATATCCAACAGACATAAGCACACAATTAAGTGAGTATCCCCCTTAAATTCCATTACGCATTGTTTGATAGTAAATAAAAATATTCATTCTATGCGCTGTAAATTTATAATTATGAAAGCAGAAAACTGCCGCAAGAAAAAAGATTGCAGATTTGTTTATCATGCGGTATCGAATACCTCACTGTCTAACCACTAAATGATTAGAAAATAGGCGGATTAACCTCTTGGATATTCAAAATTAAACGCTCCAAGTTTTTTTGGAATGTTTTTGAATCCGTCAGCGGCTCAGGCAGATTGAGGTTTCATTATGAAGATCATTGCAAATTATAGCGGATGTAATAGGAGTTAAAAGATGAAACGTGAACAATTCTGGCGCCTATCTTATGATGCGGGACTTGTGGACATTGATCCGAAAGAATGGGAAATAAGCTATGTTGACGCGATTAAAGAAACATTCGAAAAATATTCTCACCAGATGGCCTTAAGTTTTATGGGAAGAAAAATAACACTATTGCAACTGGAGCAATACGCCAATCGCTTTGCCCATATGCTCATTTCTCACGGATTGAAAAAAGGCGACGTGGTGGGAATAAATCTGCCCAACATCCCCGAATATATTATCGCCTGGCTGGGCACCTTGAAAGCAGGTTGCGTCGCTTCCGGCGTTTCTCCTTTACTTTCAACGGAAGAAATGGAACACCAGCTCAAAGATTCCGACGCCAGGTGCCTGGTAACACTGGATGCCATTTTCGCCGGCAGATTGGTGCACATTGCACAACGGCTTCACGAATTAAAACTCGTCATCGCCGCCAATGTGGGCGGATTTATGCCTTATGTAAAGCGTACACTGGGAAAACTTTTGAAAAAAATCCCGCAGGGTAAAGTAACAGAGCTTACCGGCAAATATGTCCTTTACTTCAAAGAAACTATTTCTCCTAAAAAATATTCAGCTGATCCTCCAAAAGTGAAAGTAACGCCTGACGACATCGCCTATCTTCAATATACCGGCGGCACAACGGGAAACCCCAAGGGAGCGATGATTTCGCATCGAAATTCCGTGGCCAATCTGTTCATGGTGCAAAAATGGGGCGGTTGGAAGAAAGGCCAGGGAGTGGCTCTTTCCGGATTTCCTTTTTTTCATCTGGCTGGCACTTTTTTCGCAGCTAATGCCATATACTTAGGCTGGCCGCAAGTCCTTATTCCCAATCCCAGAGACACGAATCATATTTGCAAGGAGATAAAAAAACATAAGCCCACTCATTTGGTTAATGTTCCTTCCCTCTATCAGATGTTGATTGCTAATCCGCGTTTCAAGAAACTGGACCATTCGCGGCTTCAGGCCTGTGTTTCCTCCGCGGCGCCGTTACCGGAAGAATCCCAGAAAACTCTGGAAAACATCGTCGGCAAAGGAAAACTGCTCGAAGTTTACGGTATGACTGAAACATCGCCGGTTACAACAATGAATCCCGAAAAAGGCAAAAGGAAGACCGGAAGCATTGGCCTGCCGATTATCAATACGGATATTATTCTGATTGACCCGCTGACCGGTAAAAAAGTTGCGCTGGGAGAGCCGGGAGAAATTTGTGTTAAAGGTCCGCAGGTAATGGTGGGATATTACAAAAATCCCGAAGAAACAAAAAACGTCATCGATAAAGACGGCTATCTGCACACCGGAGACATTGCCGTACAGGATGAAGAAGGATATCTGCGACTCGTCGACCGCAGCAAGGACATGATTATCGTCAGCGGGTTTAAAGTGTTTTCCAAAAAAGTGGAAGATATCCTGACTAAACACCCGGCTATAGAAAGCGTGGCCTTAGTGGGCATTCCCGATCCGAAACGTCCCGGCTCCGAACTCGTCAAGGCTTATATAATGCTCGCTTCCGGATATACTCAAACAAAAGACGAGACAACACTGAAAGCTGATATCATAAAAATAGCGTCGGAAAAACTTGCTCCTTACGAAGTTCCCAAAATAATCGAGTTCCGCAAAGAGCTACCTTTGACGATGGTGGGAAAAATTGATAAAAAATCACTCCGGGCCGAAGCCCGGGCGGAACAATAAGCATTAAGGTATTTAATAAGCGCGCATTAACATTAGCGCAGGATTAGGTCAAAGAATTAATATTAATGCCTCTGCTGATTTTTTAAAATCCAGCTAATCCTTGTATCTACCTCTGCTTCATCCCTGTTCGCAACGCTTTGAATTTATGGTACGAAAACGAAGCAGTCCTTTCCCCTTGTATGAATGTCATTTTAGATGTATATTTTTTGTATGATCAGAACGCCAATCATTATTAATTTTTTCAACCAGACGAATTAGGAGGGAGCAATGAATACGTCAGCAGCACGTAAGACGGTTCAGAAGATAAAGGAACCCAAAAACCTTTCCCCGCGAATAACCTGGCTAAGGGATTACTATTTTCAAGGGGCGGGACGCGCCTGGAACAATGAATTCACCGCCTGGAGCACAGATACTCCATGGGATGTGCAGTTCGATGAGATGACTTTCTATATAGTGCCCGAAACATATCCTTTTCTTCAGCCTTTTCGCATCTCCATGCAGCAGAACGCAAAACCAGTAAAGCTCCATCAGGATTTTTGGTCCTGGAGCCTGCTCGAACGCAAGGCCTGGTTTGTCAAAGAGGTGATGGTGAAATATGTTCCGCAGGATATTCTGCCGGGTGACCTTATTGCGGGTGGCCGTTTCAATCTCCAGACATCCATGTGCTGGAACGAAAAAGAGGCAAAAGAGCGCGACGGACTCATCTATGGCGCAAAGGGCGGGCGTGCGCAGATGAAGTGGTTCCACGATCATGGCTATGGCAATTCGGGAGCCACAAGCGGTCACCTCATTCCCGGATACGAACGGGCATTGAAGATCGGGTGGAAAGGAATATATAAAGACCTTGAAGAAAGATATAGCACTCTGTCCCGGAAAGACAAGAAAGGCAAAAGAGGCGCGCAATTACGGGCCATGATGACAGCCTCCGCCATGCCCGGGGAACTGGCCGGCAAATACGCAAACTTATGTGAAAAGCTTGCTGCAGCGGAGAAGAATGCAACCCGCAGGGACGAACTTTTGCAGATGGCGAAAAATTTAAGCCGGGTCCCTTGGGAGCCGGCCCAAACTTTCTGGGATGCCGTGCAGGCTTTGTGGCTCACCCATATGCTGGTCATGAGCGATGAAAACTATCCGGGACCGGGCGTTTCCTTCGGGAGGATAGATCAGTACCTGCTGCCCTACTGGCAATATTCACTGAAAAACGGCATGGATAGAGAGTTCGGGAAGGAAATACTGAAATGTTTCTGGATTCACGCCAATACAGTCTACGACGCCATGATCCGCATAGGTAATCAAGGCATTACCTCTGGTTATGGCCAGCTCATCACACTTGCTGGCGTGGGACCCGGCGGCAGGGACATGACTAACGATTTAACTTACGCTATGCTGGAAGTTATTGATGACATGTCGCCCCTCCTGGAGCCCAAACCAAACGTGCGCCTTCATCGGGGCGCTCCGGAGGCGCTTTTGGATAAGGTGGTGGACATGATTTCGGTGAGTCAGGGTGCGCCATTCCTGCTCAACTTCGATGAGCGTTCCATGGCCGGAATGATGCACGAAGCCAGGAAGGCGGGCGTTACCCATCTCATCAACGAAAACAATGTCCATGACTACGCACCGGTCGGCTGCCTGGAAAATACCATGCAGGGCAATGACCGCTCCGGCACGGTGGACAATAACCTCAACTTGCTCAAAGCCGTGGAACTAGCGCTCAATAACGGCAAAGATTTCCATGTGTTTGTCGACCCGATCACGGGTAAGAGAGAAAAGATCAAGCAGGACGGCCCCAAGACCGGCGACGCTGCTACATTTACCACTTGGGAGCAGTTCTGGAAGGCCTATGCCCAGCAGACCCGCTTCGCCATTAAACGCTGTGCAGAGCTCCATGAACAATCGGAATCTATCAGAGCCCGGTTCTGCCCTACTCCCTATCTCTCCTGCCTGGTCAAAGGCTGCGCAGAAAATGGTCTGGATATCACTGAAGGCGGAGCGGAGCTGAGCTTTACGACGCTCGAAGCGATAGCATTTGCCACTACAGTGGATTCCCTGCTGGCCGTTAAACATCTGGTGTTCGACAAAAAAGAGTGCACTATGGCCGAACTTATTGCAGCACTAAAGGCCAACTGGGAAGGTTATGAAAAGCTTCAGGCCAAAGCCAGATTCAAGGCCCCCAAATACGGCCGGGATGACGACGAGGCGGATGCCCTGGCCAAAGCCGTGATGGATTTATGGTGCGGAGAAACCTGGAAACATAAAACCATATCCACAAACCGGCAGTTTCGACCCGGCATGCTGAGTTGGAATTATTGGGTGGGCGACGGTTTTATTCTGCCAGCAAGTCCCGACGGTAGACCAAAAGGAAGATTCCTGTCCAACGCTATATGTCCTTCCAACGGGACTGATATCAATGGTCCCACAGCCAACGCCAACTCCGTGGGCAAAGTCCTGGGCGGCAAAAATACGGAAGGCAGGGGCGATCTTCTGGGATATTATAATTGTCTCCCTAACGGCGCGAGCCACACCATCACAATTAATCCCTCTCTCTTGAATAGCCCGGAACACCGGGATAAGTTCAAAGCCTTTCTTAAAGGCTATATGGAAAATGGAGGAAGTGCTCTGCAGATCAACATGCTGGATGCCGACATGCTGCGTGACGCCCAGAAAAGGCCGGAAGACTACCGCTCACTTTTGGTTCGGATCACAGGATACAATGCCTATTTCACCAGTATCGGACGAGAATTGCAGGACGAAGTCATTGCCAGAATCAGCCACGGGTCTCTGTAGGATCGTTCGATGGGCGCAAACGAGAAAAATATTTCAGGAACAGTACTGAGAATACAGCGTATGTCCACCGAGGATGGACCAGGCATCAGGAGTACTATCTTTTTTAAAGGTTGTCCGCTTTCGTGTGTCTGGTGTCATAATCCGGAAAGCATCTCACCCCAAGCGCAGGTGCACTGGGCAAAGATCAGGTGCATTGGCTGCCGGAGTTGTATAGAGGCATGTTCGGAAGGGGCTCTGGCGATGGCACAATCCGACATTGTTATCGATCGGCTGACGTGCGACTCCTGCGCCGCTTGTGTGCAGGCCTGCCCATCAACAGCCATGGATATCTACGGAGAAGACTGCAAGCCCGATGATCTGGCGCGTGAAGTTATGAAAGACAAGGTGTACTTCCAGAAGTCAGAGGGCGGAGTGACATTATCGGGCGGCGAACCAACTATGCAGCCGCTTTTTACCAAAGAACTGCTTTCCGCTTTCAAGCAGAGCGGCCTTCATACTGCTCTAGATACCTGCGGGCAATGTTCGTGGGAAACCCTAGAGGCACTCCTGCCACGTACAGATATGGTAATGTATGATCTCAAGGAGATCGATCCGGACAAACATAAAAAATTCACCGGTATTTCCAATACCAGAATACTAGAAAACCTTATCCGGCTTGGTCGCTCCATGAAGGAGAGCGGACTGCCCGGCGAGCTCTGGATACGTACACCCCTGATACCGGACTTCACAGCCACACGAGAGAACATCAAGGGTATCGGCGTCTTTATTAAAGAACACCTGGGATCAGTTGTCGACAGATGGGAGCTTTGCACCTTCAATAACCTGTGCACTCATAAATACGAGAGCTTGGGAATCGATTGGGCCTTCAAAAAAACCAGTCTGCTTTCCCCCGAAGAAGCTGGAAGCCTGGCTACCCTGGCCCGGAATTCGGGGGTCAAAGTCGAGATCGTTCACGTAAGCGGACCCATGAGAAATGCCGACTCAACTGAATCTATGGACGACAGGCCGCATAAAAGTGTCACTAACAATAATTCCCGCGAATGGAAAAGTGAGGAAGGTTACGCATGAAAAAGAAATTAACGCGTTTCGATGAAAATGACCTGAAACATTTTGAGCCCGAAGCCAAAGTGGGATTAATCGCTACCGTAAATCCGGAAGGTCTGCCCCATATAACCCTCATTACAGCCCTGCAGGCAAAAACGCAGGCGAAACTAATCTGGGGTCAATTCTCGGAAGGACAAAGCAAACAGAATGTGCAGACCAACCCTAAGACGGGCTTTCTTATCATGACTTTGGATAGAAGCCTTTGGCGGGGCAAGGCGATATGGACTGGAAAGACCACCCATGGCGAAGACTACGAGATGTTCAACAGCAAGCCCATGTTCCGGTACAACGCCTACTTCGGCATTCACACTGTGCATTACATGGATATTGTGGAGACTTATGGCCGGGAGTCTCTGCCTCTGGCGCGTATTGCTCTGGGATCAATTCTAACAGTAGCCTCGAAATCCGCCGCCAGGCAAAAAAACAACGCCCAGCACATCTTGAAGCCCTGGGCCGAAGGCTTGTTCAACCGTCTCGATAGTATTAAGTTTCTCTCTTATATCGGCAAAGACGGGTTCCCTGTCCTTATACCGCTTATTCAGTGTCAGGCGACAGACAGCACGAGGCTGGCCTTCTCTCCTTTGGCCTATAAAGACGAATTAAACACTCTGCGACAGGATTCACCTGTTGCCGTATTCGGCCTTACCCTGGACATGGAGGATGTTCTGGTTCGGGGTGTTTTTACCGGATTTAAGAGACACCGGGGGATCATGCTGGGGTGCGTAGATATTAAGTGGGTATATAACTCCATGCCGCCGAAACCCGGACAAATTTACCCCGCACAAGAGCTCAAGGGCGTGGTAAACTTCTAATAAAGGGAAATCAGACCGTACCGGGACAATGAAATGCACTGAGCAAAATTAGATATTAAGTAGTTTTTTCGCGTTCATGCCGAGAAGCATTTCAATTTCGCTTGCGGTAAATTTTGCGTCATCCGGCGCCTTGCTTGCCAAATCTTTTATCGCCGTAACAAAATCTTTTTCCGATAGCACGCCCCAGGTAAAGGGACCATCAGTGCCGAACAAAACTCTTTCCGGCCCGAAAGCGTCCATTACTTCCCTGATAGTTCGGGCGAATTTCGGATAATCCGTTTTGGCCATATCCTGCGCAACGGAAATATCGGTATAGAGGTTTGGCCTTTGCCACCCGAAGGAACAAAGCTGCTGGCGGTATCCATAAGCCATATGGGCGGCGATGACATTAACTTCCGGAAAGCCGAGCAGCATTTTATCCAGATAAATCGGGTCGCAGTATCTGCTGGATGTGGGAACGATACTGGGTCCGGTATGAGTTATCACGGGAATTCCATAATCCGCGATTGCTTCGACGAGCTTTAACGTTGCCGATTCTTCCGGGTTAAATCCGGCGCCCGGATGCAGTTTTAATCCTTTTGCGCCCCATTCTTCGACACATTTCTTAACAAACTTTATGGCGCCTCGCCTTCTAGGATCAATATGCACAAAGGGGATAATTTTACCGGGATATTTTTTGGCGGCCTGGAAAATAATTTTATTTTGTTTTTCGATACAAACTTCCGGTTCTCCTGTTAAAAGACCGGTATCAAAAAGAAAAACAACCGTCTTGTCAATTCCGGCTTTCTCCATCTGCTTCAGATGTTTCTCTCCGGTAATATCAAAATATCGGGGAAAGATTTTCGCTTGAATATCTTCCAGAGAAAACGATAAACCACGGCGAGACGTTATTAGCTGAATCATGCGGGCGTAGTTTTTCCAACAATTTTCGGAAGACCACTCTTTAGCCACGAAGTGGCGGTGAATATCAATAATCATTATTCTCCTTTTTAATCCATAGAGGAATTTACATTTGCCTTCAGAAAATTTGATAAGAACTCGCTCATTTATTCTTTGCGTATATGATGAAAGCGTCCCTGTCAAGAAAATGGATTATGCTATATTTATTAGTGTTTGACGCAGCACAAACGCGTTGAATAATATTCTATTTTACAAACACTGCCAAATTAAGCCCTAACCGATTGTTGACTTCACCTACAAGTCCACACATGCTCCTGGAAAGATAAATGGTTAGCTGCTTAAATGATATACTCTGAAAAAATTCACCACGCTGGATTTACGCCTCATGTGGCTTCCACACTCCAGTTGCGGCTACATGAATATATGCCTTGGATTGGCGAATACACTTTTCCCAAATTTGAGTTAACGAGCCGGGTAATCTCTCATCATCGACAAAACCAGGAATGGCATTCTTTAGTTATTTCACGGTGTATCCCCGGGCATCCAGACAGGCACCCATCGCACGGTCATAATCTGCGCGCTTTTGGCTCAGTTGATCTCCAGAAATACTGCCTGTTGGCTGAGTCGGGTCGTAATGTGTCTGGCCCACAGCCCAGCTGTGGCACTCATAACGGTCTTTAGCCTGTTGCTGATCGTTCTGGCCTTTGCGGGGATAGATGAAGATCTGCCCTGTTGTTACCGGTGGCTGCGTGGCTTCACCCTTCGGCGGTTCAGTAACCATGTAACCGCCCGCAGTTTGAGTATAATATACTTCATTGGCATAATAGTAAGGTACACCGCCTACCCAGAGCGTCGTGTAGTACAGTGGCAAAAAGGGAACTACAAGACCGAAGGGAGGTGCAACGACAATGAAACTTGGGCCGTAGGGACGGTACCAGATACCTTCGTGGAAGAAATATTGTGAGCGGCCATAATGTACCGCCCGGTAGCCGCTGGGCAGCCTTTCAAAGTGCTGACCGCGTGCCGGGTAGGCATGGTTATGGCCGTGACGCAAATCCATGACCTCGTGACGCCCAGAGCCGCGCCCTTCTGCACTTGCCATTTGCGTAAACCCAAAAACCATAATCCCCGACAACACTATCAGCATAAGTCCGATCAAAAGGTAGCGACTCGTATTCCGAATACATGACATGGTAATTACCTCCATAGAATTAAATGTAGTTTTTAGTCTTCCTTATTGCACACTATACCCGCGGCCTTCGAGACAAGCGGACATTGCCCGCCGGAAGTTACGCGCCTGACCCTCATAGCGGGCATCGAGCGCCTGATCACGATTGGCATAAGCTTCTTCCATCTGCCGGGCTTGCTGCTGTCGCGATACATCTGATGCAGCACCGACGACGGCTCCGCTCCCTGCGCCAATCAATGCGCCAGCACCTGCATGTCTCGGACCGGCTATTAATGCACCCAGTACCGCACCGGCAATCGCCAGAATAGCGGTATCATGCCCCGGCGGAGGCATCGGCACCACTTTGACACGACGCTCGGGCGGAATCGAAGACTGACTCGGATCGAAGCCGGTCTGCTGCACCGCCCAGTTGTAACATTCATAGTGGTCTCGCGACTGCTGCTCGGTCGTCTGACCCTTTTTCGGGTAAAAATAGACTTGGGTAAGGGGAGCCCTTGGGGCTGGGTTTGCGCTTGGCACCTCGCGATAAGTCGCAGGATAACATGCAGTCAGAGTAAGGATTAATAAGAAAAGCAAAAGGCGAAGGCCCGCTTTTGATAACCACCGTTTCGGTATATCTTTTCCTGTCGTCATCTTCCAGATTGACATCATCATTTACGTCCTCCTTCGTAGTTAAACACCAGAGAAACGATCGTCACAAAAGGACGATTTTCCCCGTTATTGATTATTCTTTCCCTTTTCACGAGCTTTAGATATGTCCTGAATAATAATTAAAAGCAAGGGGTGTGCCAGTTATATCATTTTAAAGTGTATTATATTGAATTAATATTGATATTATAGATTTACAGAGATCAATAAGCTTGTTTTGAAGACATAAATATGGGTAATAAGTATCCAATTTTAGTAACCATTTGTGGACAAAATACCCACCTGCCGGTGGAAAGTCAATGGGCTTGAACTTTAATTTAGGTTACGAGACTAAAGGCTTTTAATCGACAGCTATCATTACATTAGAAGCCTTTATAACCGCGTATGCTGATTTACCGGATTTCAAGTCGAGTTTTGTTGCGGATTCTTTAGAAATGATAGAAACCAACTGCTCTCCACCCGGAAGTTCTAAAAGTATTTCTGTATTCACAGCCCCACTTGTGACTTTGATTATTTTCCCCTTCAGTATATTACGCGCACTTATCTTCATGCTGCCCTCCTTTTAGACAAGAATTTGCTTCAATAGCACACGGAAGTATGCGGATAGAGTTCCTGTGTGTCAAGGAAAAACAGATTCCAGCGTGATCATTGCCAGTTATAATTACGAGTCTCTTTCCAAAAAATTCGATATTGCAAAGATAGCGATAGTATTTGATAAGGTAATTTGTTTTTAGTGCCATTAGTCCCGATAGGCTACGCCATCGGAATACCACGGATATCTTTGATATCCTCCGCCTACGGCGGAATAATTCAACTTGCAAATATTACTACACTGCGTTTGTAATATTTGAGTTTCATTAGTTTGACTTACAGGTTGCAGTTCACTTCGTTCCTGCAACCTGAGACTTACTAAAGATACCTTCCAATTCGGTTCCGCAGTTGGAACATTTATTTCCGGTTAGATTGATGCTTATTATTTTAAAACCATAACGTTCAATCAGGAGTTTCTGGCAATTAAAGCAGTACGTGCTTTCCCCTTCATCTCCGGGTATATTGCCACTGTACACGTATTTTAATCCAGACTGTTTTCCGATTTCCACCGCCCGATGCAGTGAGGACACAGGGGTTACCTGTAAGCTGCTCATTTTGAACTGCGGATGAAAGCGGCTGATATGCCAGGGAGTTTCTTTTCCCAATCCGGCAATAAACTGCGCAATATCTTTAAGTTCTTCGTTGCTGTCATTCAAAGTGGGGATAAGCAGCGTAGTTATTTCCACCCAAATTCCCAACTCCTTCATTTTTTTCAGACTTTCCAAAACTGGTTTGAGCCTTGCTCCGCACTGTTTCTTATAAAAATCATCACGGAAAGATTTCAAATCCACGTTAGCAGCAGCTAAAAAAGGAGCGATTGTATTAATTGCCTCTGGAGTCATAAAGCCATTAGTGACAAACACATTTTTTAAACCATTTTGATGGGCAATTTTTGCGGTATCATATGCTAATTCAAAATAAATTGTCGGTTCCGTGTAAGTATAGGCGATTGTTTTCGAACTGTTTTTTTTTGCTATTGACACAATTTCGTCGGGCATAATATCTTGACCTGTTATCATAAGCGTGGAGCGCGGCATCTGCGAAATTTCATGGTTCTGGCAGAATTCACAACTAAAATTACATCCGACGGTAGCGATGGAGTAGGAAAAAGAGCCCGGATAAACATGGAAAAAAGGTTTTTTTTCGATAGGATCAATGTTTTGGGCAATCAGCGTTCCGTAAACTAACGAATAAAGAAGACCTTCCTTATTTTCTCTTACTCCGCAGATGCCCCGTCTATCCGGTTTAATTGTGCATTTATGTGCACATAAATTACAATGCACGCGCTTATTATCGAGCTTTTCGTATAGAAGGGCTTCGCGAATCATTTATGGGTCTCTTGTAACATGTTCCGGACAGTACCGGAAGCCGAGGCTGAGGCCTCAGCATTTAGCTTAAACGATTCCATAACGGGGCTTTGAACTGTTTTGTAAGTGTATTTTACGGGAAAGGTAAGACCGGCAAAAGCTCCCAGTGGATTTTTTTCCAGAGGAAACAATTCTTCCAACTCTTCGGAAAAGCCGTAAAAAATACCGGGAAAATAAATAACACTGCCCCATTTAATGGCCACGTCGCCAATTAAACTTCCCACCATGATTTTAATTTCGCTCAAACTAAAAAAACGTATTTTTTGAGAAAGGGGAAAACCAGATAGTTCTTTGAGCCGCTGTTTTGTCCCCGCAAAGGAAAAGTTATTTAAGAACCCGATAAAAACACGATTGCGGCAAACCCTGATCGCTTCCGCGATTACTTTCTGCGGATTATTGGCAATCTCCAGAATGTTAATCAAGGTTACAATATCAAAGTCGTCGTCGGAAAAAGGAATATCTTCGGCCTTACCGACAAGCAATTCAGCGTTTTCTCCTAATTTAGATCGGGCAATGTTCAATGTTTCCGCGCAGGGATCAATTCCTGTTACGGAACACCATTTTTCCCGAAAAAACTGCAGATAATTACCCGTGCCACAACCCACTTCCAGCACCCTTTCACCGGCGTGCGGAGCCACTAAATCCAGGATCAGTTCCTTTTGCCGTGAAAAAATGTAATGCCCCAGCGACGTTTCCGGTCGTTGTTCTGGTAGTTGGACCTTTTTTTGTTCAAAAACCATCGGGATGCTCCCTGATGTTAAGGTTTTACCGCAAATTTCAAGAGGTGTTTTCAAACATATCAAATTATACTATTTTTTTAAAGAAAATGTATCGTTTCCGTTATCTTTTTTCAACCGCCAATCGCCGACATATCGCGGTGGCATTTTTTCAAATGATTTCCCGTACAGGCCAGATCATGTTGCTTGGGCTTTAATAATACCGCTTTCCGTATATATCTTTCCAGTTCCGCATCGCTGCAATTTTCCCGCAAAGCTTTTTTTAAGTCAATTTCGTCTTCATTAAACAAGCAAGAACGCAATTTTCCCTCGGCGGTCAGCCGTAAACGGTTGCAGGTCGCACAGAAATGACTGCTTATCGGATTGATAAACCCTATTTCGCCGCGGCCCCCTTTAATTCTAAAAATTGTTGCAGGACCATCCGATCTGTTTTTCTTGCCCGGTATTTTTTCCAACTTATAGCGGCTATTGATTTCTTGTATTAATTGAGTTGCCGGCAGATAATTATTGTAGTATTCAGATTTTGCCCGCCCCACCGGCATCAATTCAATGAAACGCACCTGAAAAGGTTTATTGAATGCTAATTGAGCAAATTCCAGTACTTCATCATCGTTGAACCCTTTGATGGCGACAGTGTTAATTTTTATCGGCGAAAAACCAATTTCTACGGCTTTGGCAATCCCGCGCAAAACAGCGTCTAAATTTCCACCATTGGTGATGCGGAAGTACTTATCCTTGTTGAGCGAATCGAGGCTGATATTGATACGGCGAATACCGGCACCGAAAATATCCTGAGCAAATTCTTCCAAGAAAATACCATTGGTGGTAAGGCTTATGTCCTGTAAACCGTTGATACCTTTTAGTGCGGCAATAAATTCGATAAAGCCGCGGCGGACAAGCGGTTCTCCGCCGGTCAGCCGAACCTTGATTAGTCCCATCTTTACGGCAACGGAAACAATGCGGATTATCTCTTCGTATCGGAGAATATCATCATGGCCTCGTAGCGAAATTCCTTCTTTGGGCCTACAATAACTGCAATGCAAATTGCATCTATCGGTAATGGAAACGCGCAGGTAATTTATTTCACGTTCGAATTTATCATGCATGGTTTCAGTAGCGGAACTTTTTTAGTTTGAAAATAAATAACATAATTACCGCGACAACACAACTTCCACCTGGCCATGCCGAGATGTTGCAGGAGTTATAGCCATACGGGCAAAATACCCGGTGAGAGGAGATTGGGAAATCCTGCAAGGGAAGACACAATTAAAGCATACAAGGTGAAGTCAAATGTTTCTTGACAGAGTGCGTATTCTCTATTAAACAAAAATCAAGTCAGGATGCTGTAAAATACTTTGGAGTTATTATGCAAAAAATACCAATTACCAAAGCAGGCTTCATAAAATTGAAAAAAGATTTGGAAACGTTAAAAAACAAGTCCATTCCGGAAAATATTCGCGATATTGAAGTCGCCCGTGCGCATGGCGATCTTTCCGAAAACGCCGAATATGCCGCCGCCAAGGAGCGACAATCTTATCTTCACGGAAGACTACAGGAGTTGGAAAATAATCTCGCCCTGTCCAATATCATTGAGTTAAAGGGTTTAAGAACCAGCAAAGTTGTTTTTGGCTGTTATGTCACTATAGAGGATATCGACGGTGGAGAAAAAATTAAGTACCAGCTGGTAGGACCACTGGAATCGGACATCAATCAAAATAAAATTTCTGTAACATCGCCAATCGGTAAGGCCCTCATCGGTAAAAATATCGGTGATGAAATCAGTGTGAAAACACCCGGCGGCACGCGCAATTTTGAGATCAGCAATATTTCGACTAAAGAAAAATAAGAAATAAGTACAAGGTAAGCATTATTTTTATTAGGAGGTTTCTGATAATTTATTAGTTTAATTTATCTGCCAAGGTTTTCTTATCCAGAGAAAACATTGCTTTAGAAAGACCCTGCTGCCTGTGCCGCAGAAACAATTATTTTTTTGAATAAAAAATTCTACTGCTTTTCAGCAACGTTTAATCGCACGATTGCCCGCATTAACGCGGCGCGTGCTTTTTCAAATTCGTCACTGTCTTTGGCTATCCTCTCCAAACGGGCTTCCGCATTTTCCCTTGCTCTTCTGGCTCTATTTTTATCGATATAGTCGGATCTTTCGGCTGTTTCGATTAAAACGGTCACTTTGTTGGCAGTAACCTCAGCATAACCGGTATTAACAGCATAATAGGTTTTTTTGTTGTTTTTTGTAAAAATTAACTGCCCAATATCTACGGAACTCAAAAAAGCTTCGTGCCCGCGCAAAACCCCGAATTCTCCTTCCGTACCCGGAATCGTAACGTCTTCAACATTGCCGGAAAAGGCCATCTTTTCCGGAGTTACAATTTCCAGCATTAATTCATCCGCCATTTACTTCCTCCAACTCAAAATTATTGAGAAATCTTCTTGGCCTTTTCGACGGCCTCTTCAATTCCACCGACCATCCAGAAAGACTGTTCGGGTAAATCATCGTGTTTGCCGTCCAGAATTTCCTTAAACCCTCTGACCGTATCGGCGACAGTAACGAATTTTCCTTCCGTTCCGGTAAATTGTGCCGCTACAAAGAACGGCTGGGATAAGAATCGCTGAATTTTTCTGGCACGGCTTACGGTGAGCTTGTCTGCTTCGGAGAGTTCATCCATGCCCAGAATGGCGATAATATCCTGTAAATCCTTATATTTCTGAAGAGTCACTTGAACCTGGCGTGCCACCTGGTAATGCTCCTGACCTAAAACGTTAGGATCCAGAATACGCGATGTAGAATCCAAGGGATCGACTGCCGGATAAATGCCCAGTTCGGCAATTGGCCGGGACAAAACGACTGTTCCGTCCAGATGCGCGAAAGTTGTGGCCGGCGCAGGGTCAGTTAAGTCATCTGCAGGCACGTAAACACACTGGACAGCGGTAATAGAGCCCTTTGTTGTGGAAGTGATTCTTTCTTGCAGTTCGCCCAAGTCTGTCGCCAGAGTCGGTTGATAACCGACTGCCGAAGGCATGCGCCCTAAAAGAGCGGAAACTTCCGAACCGGCCTGTGTAAAGCGGAAAATATTATCGATAAATAAAAGCACGTCCTGACCTTCCTCGTCACGGAAATATTCCGCTGCCGTCAACCCGGTCAGGGCCACTCTGGCTCTGGCTCCGGGCGGTTCCGTCATCTGGCCGTAAATCAAGGCTGCTTGTTTTATGACGCCTGATTGTTTCATTTCGAGATACAGGTCGTTTCCTTCGCGGGTACGTTCGCCCACTCCGGCAAAAACGGAAATACCCCCGTGATGCATGGCAATATTGTGAATCATTTCCATCATAACGACTGTCTTGCCGACACCGGCGCCGCCGAACATGCCCATTTTACCGCCGCGGGGAAACGGCACTAAAAGATCAATAACTTTAACTCCTGTTTCCAAGACGTGCACCGATGTATCCTGTTCCAGGAACGTGGGCGATTCCCTGTGAATAGGCGCAGAATGCTTTGCATTTACGGCCCCCAGGCCATCCACGGGATGACCGACAACGTTTAGAATTCTTCCCAAACACTCTTTTCCGACTGGCACCATAATCGGCGCACCGGTATCTTTTGCATCCATACCACGCACCAGACCATCGGTAATATCCATAGCGATACAGCGCACAACATCGTCTCCCAGATGCAGGGCAACTTCAACAATCAAGTTATCTTTCTGATCATTGATGGCGGGATTGGTAATTGTAATCGCATTTAAAATGCTGGGGAGTTTCCCCTCGGCGAAGGCCACGTCAACAACCGGTCCGATAACTTGAACAATCTTTCCTATATTCATAACTATCTCCTTAACAAATAGTCGTATTGCTAAATTTTATTCGCGGTAAATTTCCGCAAAAATAAAAATATTATCCTTTGGCCAAAGCTTCCGTACCACCGACAATATCCATTAATTCCGCAGTAATCGCCGCCTGCCTTGCTTTGTTCATTTTTAGAGTCAATGACCTGATTAATTCTTCACAATTGTTGGTGGCATTGTCCATTGCCGCCATTCTCGCGCCGTTTTCACCTGCTGATGTTTCCAAAAGAGCACGATAAACAAGAACGTGAACATACATTGGTAAAAGCTTTTGCAATAGCGCCTCTTCCGATGGTTCGTAGAGGTAATCCAGGCGTTTTTCGGGATCAATGTCCACGTCCTGTCCGATGGAAGGCAGCGGGAATAACCTGACTACTGTCGGCCGTTGCACGGAAACATTGACAAATTGATTGTAAATTAAATAGAGTTCATCGTATTCTTCTTTGATGAATGGTGTAATGACGTCATTAGAAATAGAAACCGCCAAGGTCATATCGAACTTACTTAAAACATCAACCCATTGTCCCATAATGTTCGCTTTTTTTCGAAAAAAATCTCTTCCTTTGCGCCCAACATTAATTAGGCCGATTTCTTTATCTTCTTTGGTTTTATCTTTTAAAAATCTTTCGGTAGCTTTGATTAAGTTCGTATTAAACCCGCCGCAAAGACCGCGATCGGAAGTCATACAAATTACCCTGATTCTTCTGGGATCCCGTACAGCCAAGAGCGGATGCGACATGCTCTCTACGCGCAGGGCCAGAGAATTGAGTACATCCATGAATTTGCTGGCGTAAGGACGGAAATTTTCCATTCGTAATTGTGACGCCTTAAATTTCGATGCGGCGACCATGTTCATTGCCCGCGTAATTTGCTTGGTTTTCTGAACGGCGCCTACTTTTCTTTTAATATCTTTGACCGAGGCCACTAACGAATTCCCCTCAAATAATTATTTGACAGCGTTGTAAAAAGTTCAGTTTATGCGAATTAAGGACTTATTATTAATTCGTCGATTATTGAATAAATTTATTCGGAAACAAAGGCGGAATCAAAATTCGTCAAAATTTCCTTCATTTTCTTTTCCAACTCTGGAGAAATAACTTTCTTTTCTTCAATTTCCTTCATTATTCCCGTATACTTACTTTCTATAAAACCCAAAAGCTGCTGCTCATAGATACGCACTTTTTCCACATCATATTTATCGATGAATCCCCTTGTGCCGGCAAAAAGTACTACAACTTCCTGTGCGAGAGACATGGGCTTAAATTGCGGTTGTTTCAGTAACTCCACGAGACGCACTCCTCGATCCAACTGTGCCTGAGTTGCTTTGTCCAGATCACTGCCGAACTGGGCAAATGCCGCCAGTTCCCTATATTGAGCAAGATCAAGTTTTAGCGTTCCGGCAACTTGTTTCATAGCCTTGACCTGTGCGGCGCCGCCGACACGCGAAACCGACAGACCGACATTGATTGCCGGACGGATACCGGAGAAAAACAAGCTCGGTTCCAGATAAACCTGACCATCAGTGATCGAAATGACGTTCGTTGGAATATACGCAGAAACATCGCCGGCTTGAGTTTCAATAACGGGCAGGGCAGTCAAAGAGCCGCCGCCCAGCTCTTCACTCACACGTGCGGCACGTTCCAAAAGGCGGGAATGGTTATAGAAAATATCTCCCGGAAAAGCTTCCCGTCCGGGAGGACGTCTCAGCAATAGAGAGATCTGCCGGTAAGCCACTGCTTGCTTGGAAAGGTCATCATAAATAATCAGAGCATCCTGACTGCGATCACGGAAATATTCACCAATACTGCAACCGGCGTATGCGGCGATGTATTGCAGAGTCGCCGGATCGCTGGCGCAACCGGCAACAACACAAGTATAAGACATAGCATCGTGCTGTTTCAATTTTTCCACAACTTGTGCCACTGTGGACTTCTTCTGACCAATGGCAACATATATGCACTTAACGCCCGTATCTTTTTGCCTGATTATTGTATCAACACAAATTGCCGTTTTGCCGATTTGGCGGTCACCGATCACCAATTCGCGTTGTCCGCGTCCAATGGGGGTCATGGCATCGATAGCTTTCAGTCCCGTGTACATGGGTTCGTTAACCGGTTGGCGTTGAATAACGCCGGGCGCGATCATTTCAATACGGCGGTATTCGTTTGTTTCGATCGGGCCTTTGCCGTCCAGCGGTTTCCCGGTCGCATCGATTATCCGTCCTAGCAATCCATCGCCCACCGGTACCTGGGCAATTTTGCCTGTTCTTTTGACGATATCACCTTCCTTAATGTGTGTAACTTCACCCAAAACAGCGACGCCGACATTGTCCGCTTCCAAATTAAGAACCATACCTAAAATACCGCCGGGAAATTCCAGAAGTTCCATCGCCATTGCATTTTGCACACCATAAACTCTGGCTATACCGTCACCTACGGACAAGACGGTTCCGGTTTCGCTTATATCTAGCTTTTTTTCGTAGCTTTTAATTTGCTCAGAAATAATTTGACTAATTTCTTCCGCCCTAATCGTATCCATGCTTTATCTTGCCTCCCCTAAGAGATTTCTCATATTGTTCAGCTGGTTTTTGACGCTGCCATCGTAAAGCGTATCGCCAACACCAATAACTATACCCCCTAAAAGATCAGGGTCTGTTTCCACTGTTATTTCCACTTTCCGATCGGTTATTTTTTCCATATTTGAGTTGATATAGTCTTGCAGTTTCGGGGAAAGGGGGAATGCGGTTTTTAAATTGATCCGGACTTTCTTTAACGCCTCATCCATTAATTGCCGGTAACAAGCTTCAATATCGGTTAAAGAATCCAGTCTTTTTTTATCTACGAGCAATTTTAAGAAATTGACCGTCATGCCCGAGAACTGAAGCTTACTTATTATCTTTTCCAAAACCTTCTTCTTGTTTTCCTGCTCAAAAATCGGGTTAAATAAAAAATCCCCCAGAGCTTTATTTTGAGCGATAATCGAAGAAAATTGACTCAGTTCAGTATAATATTTCTCCAGATTTTTGTCTTTTTCCGCGATTTCAAAGAATGCGCGAGCATAACGTTTGGAAATGTTGCTGATCAATTTTTACTCACCACCTTGCCCATATATTCCTTGACCATGGATTCATGATCTTTCTCGGTAATGTTTTTTTTTAAGATTTGCTCCGCCATTTGCACGGAAAGCTGCACTGCCTCAATGCGCAGTTGGGAAGAAGCTTTCTGTAATTCCTGTTCAATACGTGCTTGAGCATCTTGTTTCATTTTCTCGGCAACTTTTTTCGCATCGTCAATTATCTTTTGTTTTTCGGCGAATCCTTGTTCCTTGATCATTTCAAAGATGCCATCAATTTCGAGGGAAGCTTTATCGATTTTTTCCGAATATTCCCGATATTTTTTCTCAGCCTCGGATTTTTGCTTTGCCGCGTTTTCCAGCGATTCTTTAATTTCCTTGCGTCGCCCAACAAAAAATTCTTTTATTTTTGCCGCTAAGAGCCAATAAAGGAAACCAACCAGCACGAAAAAATCAAATGTCTTCCAGCCGAAGTCCCACCATTTATTTGTTTCATGGTTGCCTTCACTTCCGGAAGCATAAGCAACGGATACGTAAAGAAGGAATAAAAAAATCAAGAGCAACGAAAGGAATAATGATTGGCGTGTCGCTTGAGGGGAATTTTTCATTGGACGCTCCTTCCCAGCACTTTTTCAGCAATCTCTAAAGACAGCTTTCGGGATTGATTATCCAAAATCTTTCGTGCGGCTTGCATTTCTTTCTCCATTTTTTTCTGAAATTCCTCTGTCATCAAAGGTATTTCACCACGGACAACGTCTACTATGCTCTTAGCCTGATCGTCGCCTTCTTTGATTATTTCTTTTTTTAATTCGGAAGCATTTGTTTTGGCTTGTTTGAGTTTTTCATCATATTCAGATATTCTTTTATTCACGGAATCGTTAAACAGCTTGATTTCGTTTTCTAATTCTTCCAACTGTTTTTTGCGGCGGTCAATTATACTAAGAATCGGTTTGAAAAGAAGATGATTAAGGATATAAATCAGCAGTAGGAACGTAACTATTTGGATCAACAGCGTATAATCAGGAATGACAGTAACCATTGCTTACCTCATTGCATTTTTTCATAAAAAAAGCCGAGTGTTGAACATTTCTTTGCTCACTCGGCCGCTTTCATTAATATGCATAACCTCAAACGTATAAATTTCTAATTACTCTTTAAGGATGTTTTGAATATGTTTAATGTATAAGCAGAAAAGACCTTATCATTGATACCCAAAACTTGTGGATTACTAATCATAGCCTTGATTACTTGTCAAGCTTTTTTATGACCGGCAGTCTAATTTTTCCTGACCACATATTATCAACTATAATGATAAGCTAGAAGCGATTAAAGCAGCTGGAAATTATTACACTTTTGAGTTACCGAATTTGTAATAATTTTGACGCCGTTCAATCTACTTGATGATCACTAATTTTCTTTTCCACGGCTTCAGACATATGGGATTTACCGTCAAAAAAAGCGCCTTCTTCCATAATAAGTATCGGTGTGTGTAAATCGCCCAAAAATTTGCCCGTGGAATGGACAGTAATTTTTTCTTTAGCTTCAATGTTGCCCTGTACTTCGCCGCCTATGTAAATATTCTTAACCGCAATATTGGCTTTTACCAGTGCACCTTCTCCAATAACCAATGATCCTTGTCCATGAATTTCACCTTGAAAATCGCCATCGATGCGAACAGATCCATCAAAAATAAGCTTTCCAACAAACTCTGCTCCTTTGCCTAAAATCGCTTTAATTTCTTCACTCTCTTGCTTTTTTTCCCACATAACATTTCTCTCCTTAATCGCTAATTCATATATTAAATAGCATTAAATTCGGAGCCCTAAAGAGGGCGATTATCGGTATGAAAAGATGTATTCACCATGCACTTCCACGGTAGATGTATGCTTCCGGTAATTCATCTAACTTTTTAAAGACGTCTTTAATATACTTCAATAATGGCTAGCGCTGCAAAATAAATTTCCTTACATTGATATTCATTAACAGTCCAATTGCCGTCATTAAAGCAACCATTGCCGAACCGCCATAACTCAAAAAAGGAAGTGGAATGCCTACTACTGGCAACATCCCCAAAACCATTCCTATGTTGATAAAAACTTCCCACGAAATAAGGGCTGTTATTCCAAACGCTATAATCGTGCCTAATAAATCTCTAGCATGCAAGGCAATTTTCAACCCCCAAAGGATAAGCGATATAAACATGATAATCAAAACTATCCCGCCAATAAAACCCCACTCTTCAGCAAAAACGGAAAATACAAAATCAGTTTGCTGCTCGGGCAAAAATTTTAATTGTGTTTGTGAGCCGTTTAAAAAACCCTTGCCAAAAAATCCTCCCGAACCTACAGCTATCATAGACTGAATAATGTGATACCCAGCGCCTAAAGGATCTTTTTCCGGATTAAAAAAAGTAATCAATCTCTCTTTTTGATAATCTTTCAGAAGAAGCCAGCCTATGGGAATAAAAATTAATCCCCCGGCTAGAGCAATAAAAAAGGATTTCCAATTGACTCCTATAAAAAAAATAATGGAAGCAAAAATAAGCATGATGATTAATGCCGTACCTAAATCCGGCTGTTTCAATATCAGTAAAAAAGGCCCAATAACGATTAGAAAAGGTATAAAAAGTTCCTTTAATTTATAAGACTCATTGGATTTATGATCATCAAAATAGCGCGCCAGGGCGATAATTATAGTCAGCTTCATTAACTCCGAAGGTTGAAAAACAAAACCGCCTAAGGTGAGCCATCTCTGAGAGCCACGCATTGTATAGCCATAAATATATACCAAGACGAGAAGCGCTACGGAAATGCCGTAGATTACATAAGCGCCTTTGATAATTAGGCGGTAATCGATGAAAAAAATAACCATCATTATTATTAATCCAAGTATGATCCATTGAATTTGTTTGAGATAAAAAGGAATTTGCCTTTCGCCGGCAGCATAACCTGCGGAATAGATATTTAAAATGCCGATGCCGCAAATGGATAATACGAGCACCATAAGCGTCCAGTCGAAATTCTGAAAAATGCGGCGGTCAAATTTCAAAAAAAACATCGGCTCTCCTAAATATTATAAACACCGGACATGTAAATAATCACGGATTTAATTTATTTGTTGTTAGGTTTTGCGCCATAACTTTCGGTTGTTTTGCTTTCTCTTCAAAATAAGTTTCCAAAATCTTACGGGCGATCGGAGCGGCAAACGAACCGCCATGACCGGCATTTTCGACGATTACCGCAACAGCTATTTCCGGATCTTTCAAGGGTGCGTAGCAAACAAACAAAGCGTGATCTTTTAGAAAAATATCCATTTTTCTCTGGCGACTTCTTTTTTCATTTTTCGGTAAGCTGATAACCTGTGCAGTTCCTGTTTTGCCGCAAACGTCAGCATTTAATATTCTGGCAGCTCCTCCGGTTCCGCCCTGCTCATTAACTACACCCCATAAAGCGTGATTCAAAATATCAAAAGTCTTTTTACTTAAAGTAAGATCTCCATTTTTTACCGGTGGAAATTCTTTGTATATCTTACCGTCTATTGATTCGATACGTTTTATTATGCGCGGCTGCCATACTGTACCCCCGTTGGCAAAAGCGCTGTAAGCGTTAACCAACTGCAGAGGAGTAACCAAATCGTAGCCCTGCCCGATAGCTATGGATATAGTTTCACCAGGCTGCCAGGGCTCTTTCATTCTCGCCAATTTCCATTGTTCCGTCGGCACAATTCCGTTTTTTTCATTGGGTAAATCAACACCGCTTATTTCTCCTAAACCGAAGAGCTTGGCGTATTTAGCTATCTTGTCCGGACCCAATAATTTGCCGACATTATAAAAATAGACATCGCATGATTCGACAATAGCCCGGTGGAGGCTTATGGAGCCGTGGCCGTGATTCTTCCAGCATTTAAAAGTTTTGTTTCCCATTTTAAAAAAACCGTTACAAGAAAATTTTGTGTCGGGAGTGATAATACCTTCTTCCAAGGCGGCAGCGGCAACAATTAGTTTGTAAGTAGAACCCGGAGGATATTGCCCGGAGATTGCCCTGTTGGACATAGGAGCCAACGGACTGTTTTGCAGTTTATCCCATTGATCGTAGGAAATCCCACTGTTGAATAAATGGGGATCGAAGGAAGGCGAACTTATCATGGCCAACACCGAACCGTCGCGTGGATCCAAAGCAACTGCCGCGCCGGCTTTTCCTTTCAATGCTTGCCAGGCGGCTTTCTGCAAATCAGCGTCGATGGTCAACACAGCATTATAGCCGGGAACAGGTTCGATTCGGCCTAAATTTTTTATTTCTTTGTCGTAAACGTTTACTTCCACCAGTTCCGCGCCGTCACGGCCGCGGATATAAGCGTCAAGGGCTTTTTCCACGCCATGCTTTCCTAATATATCGCCGTAAGTGTATTCTTCATCACCCTCTTCCAATTCCTCTTTGCTGGCTTCCCCTGTGTAACCAATTACCGGCGCCATCATCTCTCCATCGAGATATAAGCGGACAGGTGAAACATCGATATAGACGCCCGGCAGATCCATGGAATTGGTTTCTACCAAGGCCACTTTCTCCATGCCCACATTCTTTTCCAATGTTATCGGCAAATATGGTTTCACTATTTTAGGAAAATGCCGGTCGAGAACAAATTGGAGGGATTTCCTTTTGTATAGGATTTTAAGTTTTTCTATTAATTGTTCTTGATCTTTCACTTTGCCCGGCATGTAAACGACATCGAAAGAAGGAAGATTATCCACCAACAAACGCCCTTTTCTATCCATAATCAGGCCGCGCAAAGGCTTGATTTTACGGAAACGAACGGAATTAATTTCCGACCTTTGCTTCAATTCTCCTCCCTTGATAATTTGTAGATACCAAAGCCTGATCAACAAAACAGAGAAGATGATCAACAATAAAATGAAAAAGATTTTAAACTTCCGCCGAAATTCGGACGTGTCCGGTCCGTTCAGCAAGTTTAAGCGGTTTTCCATAGAGCAATACCTCTAAGCGATGCATCAAATAAAAAAATACGGGTGCAGTGAGGCCCACTACCAAGGCCTGCGGTAAAAGAACAAAGGGGATATTTGCCAATATATCAAATTTAAAAAACATATTATAAAATAAAATCACTAAAATTTCCTCTAGGAAAGCACAAGTAAAACTAAACAAGGCAAGGAAATACATTTTTTCGGTAGCCATCCGAAAAGAAGCAAGAAATGAGCACATAAAAATGACTACATAAATAAAAGTAAATAATCCAATTACCGAACCGGCGACACAATCAAATATAAACCCAAGAATAAAGGAGAAGATTGATCCTCTGATTAAATCAAGCCTGAATCCGGCGTAAATAACGGCAATTAGGGATATTTCGATCACCAGACGGCCCGAAAATATTATATCGGCTATAGTTGTTTGCACTACTACCAGTAATATTGATAAAAAGGGGAGCGATAAATAATAAAGCATTGTTATTTAATTCCCGGTTCCTCGGAAGCTAAAACCAAAACTTCTTCCAATTTAGCAAAATCGGCAAATGGAGCAATATCAATTTTCAAAAATAGTCCGGCATTTTGTTTCTGGACACTGCTAACCTTCCCGATTAACAACCCTTTGGGGAATATACCCCCCATACCGGATGAGATAACGGAATCGCCTTCCTTAACATCCTGATTTTTATAAATATATTTCAAAATGCAGCCGTGGGCGCCCGCACCGCTGACAATCCCCTGCGTTCGCGTTCTCTGTAAAATACCGCCAATGTTATTGTTTTCATCAATAAGCAACAGCACTTTGGAAACGTGCCAGGAAACATCAATCAAGCGGCCAATTAATCCTGGAGGAGCCATAACCGGCATGCCTATTTTCAGGCCGTGAGCCGAACCTTTGTTGATCAATATCGTCTTAGATAGGGCGGCCTGCTCTCTGCCGATAACTAGGGCGGAAACGAAGCGATAATTATAATCACCTCTAAGAGCAACAAGTTTTCTTAGTCTCTGCGCTTCCAGATAACCTTCCTGATATAAAACAAGCTCCGCTTTGAGCTCGTTAATTTTTTTGTTTAAATTTTTATTTTCTTCTTGGAGACCGACAAGAAAAATATAGCGCAGCCAGGCATCACCTACACTTTTGACGGAAATGCTCAAAACTTTTTGCATAGGCGCGGCTGCTTCCAGCACGATTTTTTTGAAAATTCCCCCGCCTGTATCATACTTAACGCTATAGGATAGCATTATCAGGGCTGTGATAAGAAGAACAGTAACAAAAATAACAGTCTTATAATTTCTTAAAAAAAACATTTTTTACCTAAATAGGAAAATAATCATAAAACCGCTGCGAACGCTGATTATTATATACGAAGATAGAGAGAGCCCATTTTATCACCAGATGCTTTTATACTTGAATAGCAATCTCTTTGAGGATATCGAGTTGATCCAGAGCTATCCCTGCGCCCCTGACCACAGCCGATAGAGGATCATCGGTAATTGTTATAGGCAAGCCGGTTTCTTCTCTGATGAGGACGTCAATATTTTGCAGGAGAGCTCCGCCACCCGCAAGAACGATGCCGCGGTCAACAATATCACCGGCAAGTTCCGGCGGAGAGTTTTCCAAAGCGTCTTTAATAGCATCGACGATAAGAGTAAGCGGCTCATTCATGGCTTCCCTGATTTCTTCCGAATTGCTTTCGATGATTTTGGGAATTCCCGAAATCAAATCCCTGCCTTTCACATCGCCGATCTTAATTTCTTCGAGGGGATAGGCACAGCCAAGATCGATTTTGATAGTTTCAGCCGTTCTTTCTCCGATAAGTAAGTTGTATTTGCGCTTCATATATTGAATAATTGCTTCATCAACCTTATCGCCGGCAACCTTTACGGATTTTGAATAAACAATGCCGCCCAGGGAGATAACGGCGACTTCCGTCGTCCCGCCGCCAATATCAACCACCATTGAACTCGTCGGCTCGGCAATGGGCAAACCGGCACCGATAGCTGCGGCCATCGGCTCTTCGATTATATAAATTTCTCTGGCGCCGGCCGACTCGACTGCTTCGCGTACGGCACGCCTTTCTACTTGAGTTATTCCCGAGGGCACCGCAACAATAATTCGCGGGCGAACCAAGGCCTTGCGGTTATGCACGGATAAAATAAAATATTTCAGCATCGCCTCAGTTATATCGAAATCAGCAATGACACCGTCGCGCATCGGCCTGATGGCCATAATATTGCCCGGCGTCCGTCCCAGCATAATTTTCGCTTCATTACCTACCGCGAGAATTTTTTTCATACCTCTGGCGTCCTGATGAACAGCCACAACAGAGGGTTCATTTAAAACAATTCCTTTGCCCTTGACAAAAACCAACGTATTAGCCGTACCCAGATCTATTGCCAGGTCGTTGGAAAATTGCCCCAAAATATAATCGAACAGCATTTATCCTCCAGTCTTTTTTACACGAAATGAGATGATTTACTCTTTTGCGAACGTTTTTTCTATACCGTATTTCCTGACCCTAATCAACGCCTTTTTAAATTATGTTTGCTTTTTACAAGTGACTATAATAGAAAAGCTAGAGTTTTAGTTGCTACCGAGAAAAACGAATTATCCTTTCGAGGTGAGTTTATGCTGAGATTCTTGCGTAAAAACGCGCGCAGTTGGGTAATGTACATAATACTGGGAGTAATCATTTTCGTTTTTGTCCTTTATTTCGGTTCGAATCGAGGAAGAGATTCGGCAAATGTAATAGCTATAATTGACGGAAAAACAATCACCGAAGCCGAATTTCGCAATGAATACGAAAAATTATTGGATATGGTCAGATTACGTTACGGCACAAATCTTTCTCCGGAGATACTGCAAAAAATGTACCTTAAGGAGAGGGCATACAATAGCCTGATTAACCAGCAAGTTATCATTGCCAAAGCCGCGGATTTAAAGGTTCAGGTCTCCGATGAAGAATTAAGAAATATGATTTTAAATATGTCATCTCTGCAAACAGACGGAGTGTTTGATGAACGCAAATATCGGCAACTGCTGCGCTATAATAGATCTTCTGCCGAAGATTTTGAAGCTCAGCAAAAAATTAACCTAATGGCCAGTAAAATTGAAGCAATTGTTCGCGAAGGCATTAAGGTTTCCGACAAGGAAATTTACGATATTTACGTTTTACAAAATCAAAAAATCAACATAAATTTTGTGCAAATTTACGGTAAAAACGTGAAAAAGAAAATCACACCCACGTCGGCGGAACTGGAAAATTATTTAAGTAACAACAGCAGTTTATTCCGCCGTCCCGAACAGGTAAAAATTAAATATCTATATTTTTCGAGTGATGCATATTCGTCGGGCAGTATCAGCGATTCCGATGTCCGCGATTATTACAATCGCAACAAAGATAAGTACAGAAAAAAGGACGGCCGACAATTATCGCTGGCCGAGGCGAAGAATACCATCGTCAAAGAATTCAAAAAAACAAGAGGAATGCAAAACTCTTATAAAGAAGCCAAAAAGGCTCATGACATTATTTATCAAGAAGATAATTTTGATGTCTACAGCAATAAAAATAATTTAAAGGTTTATAATGTGAATTTTTTTCCTCTTAATAAACCACCGAAAGAATTTGCGCCCCTACGGGATTTTGCCGCTGTCCTTTTGGATTTGCAGAAAAACGATATCAGTAAAATTCTTATTGCTGACAACGGCTATTACCTATTGAAAGTTATAGATAAAAAACCGGCTTATTTGCCAAAATTCAAAGACATAGAAAACGAAGTTAAAAAATATTATGTTGAAAACGAAATGAATATGCTTGCCGGAAGGGAAGCGCAAACGATTTTGGATCGGGTAAAATCGGGGGAATCTTACGATAAAATCGCCAGAGAAAAAGGGTTGAAGATTAATGAAACGGGGTTCTTCGTGCCGAGTAATACTATCCCCAAGTTGGGATTTAATCAGGACGCGGCCGAAACTCTTTATCAACTTTCGCTCCAGAAACCGTATGCGGAAAGGCCGTTGTTCATCAATAATTCTTATGTCGTAATAAAGCTTAAGGATTTGAGCAAACTGGATATGAAAGATTTTGAATCAAAAAAAGATTCCTATAAAAAGATATTTGCCTCCATCAAAAGGGAAGAAGCTATGCAGGCATGGCTGGAGGGAAATAAAACGGCCATGATTAAGGAGAAAAGAATCAATATAAAAAAGACAGCAAAAGATTTATAACCACGGGCATCTATGAAACCCTCCGCCTATGGCGGGATTGTTCAACTTGCCAATTCCGATACGCTTCGCTTTCGGAATTGGAGTTTCACAAAAAAAGGGAGGAGCAGATAAAAACCCTTCCCTTTAATTATTGGTGGAGCTGAGCGGGATCGAACCGCTGGCCTCTTGAATGCCATTCAAGCGCTCTCCCAGCTGAGCTACAGCCCCAATAACCCTTGATAAATTGTGCAGCCCCCTTAACACAGGCATTAATTACTTGTCAACAGGTTTTGGCTTGACTTTCTGCTGACCGACTATATAATCGCTGCCCGTGCCGGAGTGGTGAAACTGGTAGACGCAGGGGACTCAAAATCCCCCGTTCGCAAGGACATGTCGGTTCGATTCCGACCTCCGGCACCAATAAAAACAATATGTTATCCGTATCAATGGTGCCGCTGAATTATCTGTTTTTATCGCTGGGTTGCAGTTAAGTGAAAATTACCCAGCAATCAAGCATAATATCCCGCCAGCCTTACCATGACCTCCCGCGCTTGGACTTCACGGCTGCGAACTTTCTTCTGGCCAGCTCTCCTAAAGGCATAAGCGCGTTTGGGCCTGTCGCAGTCATCATCGGTCTTGTCTTTTGCCTGCTAATCGGTTTTGATAATGGAGAGGGTAAAATAACCATTTAAAATTTGAAAACTCTGACCGGTTGAGTCGGTTGGTGCCGGCCGCGGGCTTCAAACCCGTTGGGCAAACCCGGCAAGGTTTGCTGTTCAGTTCGATTCTGAAACCGGTCTTAAAGTTTTATAGGAGCAGCAAAAAAAATTCAATAGAGATTGAAACTACAGAGAAAGAAGAATATAAGCTTCTTTTGAAACCTTATGTATTCAACGACAAATAAAATTGTTTTCAAAGATGCGGCGACCGTGATTTTAATCCGGCCATCAAAATCAAGCGATTGGGAAATATTTTTAGCGCGGCGTCATCAGAAGCAGGCTTTCATGGCTGGGGCGTATGTGTTTCCCGGCGGGCAATTGGATGAAACAGACAGCGACCCGCAACTCGAAAATTATATCAAGACTGCGGATGTCTTTGATCCGTGCCGGCTGCTGCAGGATAATAACCTGCCCATAGAAAAAGCGCGCGGACTGTTTATCGCCGCCATCAGGGAAACTTTCGAAGAAGCCGGCATTCTTTTAGGCGGTAAAACTATCGGAAACTTTATTTCGTTTTATGACGAAAACATTCTTAAAAGATTCAATGATTACCGGCGGAAACTTAATACATCGCAAATTATACTGCCGGAAATTACCCGAAAAGAAAAGATTTTGTTATTCCCCGACACTCTGATTCCTTATGCCCACTGGATTACACCGGAATTTGAAAAAATGAGGTTTAACACCCGCTTTTTTCTGGCCAAGTTGCCGCCATGCCAAACACCTGTGGCCAATGCGGTAGAGCTTACGGAATCACTCTGGGTAACACCGCAAAAAGCGTTGGAAATGCAGCGCAGGCAAAAAATTCTTTTAATGCCGCCCACCCTGAAAACTATAGAAGAATTAGCCGGTTTTAAGGATATTGACGAACTGTTTTCGGCAACCAAAAAAAAGATTATCTATCCCATTCTGCCGCAATTAGCAGGAAACAGCCTTAAGTTACCGCATGATCCCGAATACAGTATCGATATTTATAAACGGCCACCAAATCCTAACGAACCTTCCCGGATATTGGCTGAAGACGGCGTGTGGAGGACAGCATTCTATGGAGAAAAACTACCGGTATAATTCGACAAACAAATTTCAACGCGTGACCTTCAGGTTATTCACTTCGTTTTTGAATACAGTTCCCCGCGCAATCAGCCGCTGACAAGCGGCGATGTGAGCGGGAAAATAGCAAATAAGTATCTACCTTAAGTATCGTAGGTACCTTTCAGGTAGCTACCAATTGGAGTCTCATTAAAAGCCCCGAACCTTATCATGTAAAGTCCGGGGCTAATTATTTCCACAAAAAGGCTTTTACACTTAGAATTTTACTTGGGGAGCAGTTTTGGCTTCTTTCGGCGCTTCGAAATAAGGACTCTCTTTAAAATTGAACATACCGGCGATTATGTTCGCGGGGAATGATCTGATAGCCTCATTATAAGCCTTAACCGCTTCGTTATATCTCATTCTTTCCACGGCGATTCTATTTTCCGTGCCGGCCAGCTCATCCTGCAGGCGCATAAAATTCTGGTTAGATTTCAAATCCGGGTATCTTTCGACTACCAATAAAAGTCTGCTCAAGGCGCCGGATAATTGATTGTTGGCCGCAATTTTATCGGGAATATTACCTGCCCCGCCGACTTTCGCCCGCGCGTTGGTCACTTCCACAAAAACACTTTTTTCCTGCTTAGCGAAACCTTTGACAGTTTCCACTAAATTGGGAATCAAATCATAACGCCTCTGCAATTGATTTTCCACCTGTGACCAGGCGGCTTTTACTGCCACATCCAGCTTGACAAATTTATTGTAGTTGCCGGCAAAAAGCGAGTAAATGGCAAGAACGATGACAAGTATCACCACTAGCACGATGATTAAATTTCTTTTTCCTGATTCCATTTTTACCCTCCTAAATTATGTTTGCTCGTTTTATAATGCATCGACGATATTGCACATATTCGCGACTTCCTGAGTATATTTTGTAAAGAGTCTGACGATATCATCGCCGGACAAATTGCTCTTCCCTTCTTTAATATCCGCGCATTGGAGAAACACTTCGGCATCAATTACAAAAACTTTAGCCAGCTCTTCAATTGTAGCGCGCCTTTCCCGCGGCGCAG
>JBEKMF010000001.1:0-67525 GCA_050008655.1 Smithellaceae bacterium | reverse complement strand
AAGAAGGGAGGATAAAACGTATTTTCCCCAAAGGTGAGCTTCCGGTTGTAAATCTTGCCGAGCATTTTAAAGTTCTGAAGCAGAAACAAAAACAATATTTAAGGTTAGCGTTGGCGGAAAAATCACGTGCAGCCGGCATAAAACAAAAAACGGACTGGCAGTTAATTATTGGTTATCCTCTCTGGCGTCAGGGAAATATTTTTTCCGGGGCTTGGATAGTATCTCTATCTCTGGCCGCGATAATTGAAGGATATGAGAAGCAAACAAAAGATAATGGATTGGGTGATCTTTGGTTGTTAGATGAACAAGGCAACTTCATTATCTATCCTGATTCATCTTTTATCGGAAAAAACATCAACAATTTAGTAAAAAATATAAATAGATCTGAACTCGATTTCTCTTCAGAGCAGGGAAATTATATGGATTCATTAGTCCGGCAAAACGATAAAGAAGAGAAAAGATGCATTATTGCTTATTATCCTTTACAGGCCGGTGGGAAAAAATTGTTCCTATTGGTTGCCTCGCCCTACAGTAATGTCATCCTGCCTGTACGTAAAACATTTGCTTACACGCTTTTCAGCGCTATTTTGCTTATTCTGGTTGTGGTTGTTGCCAGTATGTCTTTTGCCTTCAGGGAAGGTAAAAGGTTACGGATGAAAGAAGGGCAAAAAAGATTAAAAGAACGGGAAGATTGGCAGGAGAAACTTTTGCGGGAAAAGAAAACTATCGATGGTATTATGCAAGGCTCGCCGATCCCCGCGTTTGTTATCAACAAAGCGCACGAAGTCATCCTATGGAATCGCGCTTGCATGGAACTTACCGGTTACTCAACCGAAGACATGGTCGGCACAGATAAACATTACATTCCTTTCTATTCAGTAAAAAGGCCTGTTATTGCCGATTTGATCATTGATAACGATATTGAAGGCTTGAACCAATATTACGGCACGAAAAAGGTAAAAAAATCGGAAAAAGTGTTGGATGCCTATGAAGCAACCGACTATTTCGAAAATCTCGGTGGTCACAACCGTTTTTTGTATTTTCTGGCGGCTCCTATTTATGATGAAAAAGGGGAAATTATAGCGGCAGTTGAAACACTGCAAGATGTTTCGCGCGATGAAGAGTTGACCAGAAATTTGCGCGAATATGCCGAAACGCTGCAAAATGAATTGACGGAGAATATTGAATTGCGGCGGGAGATTGAAGAACTTTACAATTATTTACAATCGATAGTAAAAAGTTTGCCGGATAAAATTTATGAAATGGATGAAAACGGCATCATCAATTATATGAGTCGAGGCAGAAGGAAGGAGGGAGAAGCATCGTCACGTGAATTTAAGGGAGTATATTTTCTGGAATTTGTTGCGCCCCCAGACAGGGATTTTGTCTTATCTATGTGGGAAAAGGCCAAAAAAGGTATTTACACACCCTATGAAATGGAAGCCACGGCAAAAGACGGCCGGAAGATAAATTTATTAGTCACCACGTCACCGGTCATCGGCACTAACCGCTATATAGTGGTTCAACGCGACATTACCGAGTTTAAAAATCTGGAAAAGAAGCTCTATGAAAGTGAAAAACTGGCCGCATTGGGACAGTTATCGGCGGGAATAGCTCATGAAGTGCGCAATCCGCTTTCTTCGATAAAGATGAGCTTGCAAATACTGGGGAAACGGATGAACCCTGTCGGCAACGATTTGAAGAGATTTAAAATCGCCGAAAAAGAAGTGGAACATTTGGAGACGCTGGTTAACAATGTTTTGGTTTTCGCCAAGCCACTGAACCCAAAAAAGATTCCTGTAGATTTAGCCAAAGTAATCGACCATGCTATCGCTATGGCCGAAAGAGGAATTGCCGATAAGCACATTAAGATAGAAACTCAATTTAATAATATACCTCCCCTGGCGGTTGATGCGGCGATGATGGCCGATGCTTTTTTAAATATTATTCGTAACGCCGTGGAAGCAGTGGCAGAGTTTGGCAATATTACTGTTTCGTTGCGCTATTTCGATGAAACTAATCAATCAGTGGTAGTGGAAATTAAGGATAACGGGTGCGGTATCAATGAGGAAGACATGCCGCATATATTTAATCCTTTCTTTACGGTGAAAAAATATGGTACAGGTTTAGGACTGTCTCAGGTAAAGAAAATAATTGATCTTCATCGGGGGACTATTGATGTTTTAAGCAAAAAGAATGAAGGTACGGTGGTTAGTATTGTTTTACCGCTGGAAATTGATGATCAACGTTTAGTTAGTCCGCTCAATAATTAAGGTCGCTCATTATGTCCAAAATTCTGGTTATTGATGATGATGCTTCGATCAGGGAAACTCTAGATTTGTACCTGACTGAGGAAGGCTACACTGTGGAAACCGCTCAAAGCGGCACGGAAGGCCTGAATAAGTATGTGCAAAATCCGGCAGACGTTGTGATTTTAGATATTCGACTGCCGGATGTCGATGGCTTCTCCGTGCTGGAAGACCTGAAGGAAGAAAATGAAAACATAAAAGTGATTATGATTACCGCTTATCATGACATGGAAACAACGATTAACGCCATGAAAAGCGGAGCCTTCGATTATATTCATAAACCGGTCAATGTTGATGAACTGGATATCGCGATTAAAAAGGCCCTGAAATCCCTGGAAATGGAAAAAAAGATTGACGGGCTTTTGATGGAGCCTTCGCGCAATTTCCGGGTCGGCGATATTGTCGGCACCGGCAATGAAATGCGGGAAATATTTAAAACGATAGGAGTAGTTTCACAAAGCCGGACTACCGTTCTCATTCAGGGGGAAAGCGGTACGGGCAAAGAATTAATCGCCAAAGTCATCCATCATAATACGTCGCCCGACGAACCATTTATTGCCGTTAATTGTTCGGCGATTGTCGAGACACTTCTGGAGTCGGAATTATTCGGTCATGAAAAGGGTTCGTTTACCGGTGCAGTTGCCCGCAAACTGGGCAAGTTTGAGCTGGCCCGTTACGGCACGGTCTTTCTGGATGAAATCAGCGAAATGTCCGTGAACCTGCAGGCAAAGCTTTTGCGTGTTTTGCAGGAAATGGAATTTGATCGGGTAGGGGGTAAAGATAAAGTCAAGGTTAACGCCCGGATTATGGCCGCGACCAATAAGGATTTAAAGGCTCTGGTGAAAGAAGGAAAATTCCGCGATGATCTGTATTATCGCTTGAATATTGTATCGATAAATATTCCGCCGTTGCGCACGCGCCGTCAAGATATTCCTCCCCTGCTTGATTATTTGCTGGCAAAAATTAATTTGGATTTGCACAAGAAAATTATCGGCATCTCGGACGAAATGATGGAAATATTCATGAACTATGGCTGGCCTGGCAATATCCGCGAGTTGGAGAATTTATTGGTCCGGGCCTGTGTTGTGGCTAAGGGGCAGGTCTTGGGCAAAAATGATTTTCCCGAGCTCGGTAAGGATGAGACAGCCCAGCAGCCAAAGGAGGCAACAACAGATGTATTTACGTCTGCCGAGTTGGGCAAATTTCTGACCCTGGATGAAGTGGAAGAGCGCTACATTCGAAAGGTCATTAAAGAAACGAATAAAAATAAAGGGGAAATTTGCGAGATATTGGGAATTTCCCGGCCGACCTTTGAACGGAAGCTGGAAAAGTATGGGATAGCCTTTGAGCGGGAATAGTGTGCCCGATACCATTCCGCTTTCTTTGGCTAACTTTGTTGGCTTCGTCGTCAGCTTCCTCAACGTATATTCATATACGCCTGCGGAGCCTCCTCCTTGCCGCCTGGTTATCCTTTGAAATCGAAATGATATAAAATAATGGCGAAGTGGATATTACTAAAAGCTACAAAAGTAGTCATTCCCGCGTAGGCGGGCGAAGTAACCTTTAGGGTGAATCCGGGAAACAAATGCAAAATAGCGGATGGGAAATGGAAATAGAACTGATATTTCAAGACCTGCTGTTCCTAATAACAGAGAAAATTTAGAAAATTTGTTCAGTATTGAGTTGAAAAGTTGAACAAGAGGAATTTATATCTTGTAAATTATTAGAAATTTGGTATTTTAAAAATTAATTAATTTTAATTGGTTCAGTCATTCCCTTTAATAATGCGAGGGTAACAGATGAACGATTTCAGATAACATGAAACTCCAGTCCCGAAAGGATTTGGGGTTTTTTATTTTTTAATCTTCTATAAATGGAGAATAGAAAATGTTTTGTTCAAAATGTGGAAAAGAAATCAGTGATGACTCAATCTTTTGTTATTCTTGTGGTTCGATAATTTTAAATGTTGAAAAGACGGATGTGTCATCACTTCCTTCTGATAATATTGACAAACCAATAATTTCCGATATGAAGGAGGAAAATACTAATGATAAAAAAGACAATGACCCCTTATACACATCAAATACTGAAAAGACGTTAGAAGATGATACAATATTGGAAACATTTTTGAGGGATGAGAAAGACAAAAAAAGACGTAAGTGGGGATGGGGATGGGTTGTCTTATTATTCATGTATAGTTCATATTACGGGAAGTTGAAAAGAGATGATAACTTACATACAATTATAATTGAACTTTTAGGTTTCGTTATAATGTTGATCCTTTACTTCTGGATAAGGAATTATTTTCGTAATTTTTACAACGACTATAAACCTTCTTTGATATCAGGTATTATCTCCATATTTTCGATAGTGTTTATAGTTGAAATTCTTTATTACTTGTTCATTCGTTTATAAGAATAGTTATTGTTTTTTATATCTCGTTCATTGTGAAATTAGGGACAACAGCGCCCTAATATTTAAACCATGAAAATTACGAAAGCGGAATTTGTAAAAAGCGCGGTTTGGCCGCCTCAGTACCCACCGGCGACACTGCCGGAGATTGCTTTCGTCGGGCGTTCCAATGTCGGCAAATCATCTTTGGTCAACACGCTTGTCGGACGCAAAAATCTGGCCAAGACCAGCAATACTCCTGGCAGAACACAACTAATTAACTTTTTTACTATCAATGAAAAAATATCGTTTGTTGATCTCCCCGGCTATGGTTTTGCCAAAGTTTCCCAGTCGGTTAAAAAGAATTGGGGAGAAATGGTGGAGGCGTACTTAAAAGAACGGCAAAGCCTTACCTTGGTAGTATTTATTTTAGATATCCGTCGCGATCCCAGTGAAGACGATTTATCACTGCGAGATTGGCTTACGCATTACCGGATACCTTATCTTTACATTTTAACTAAAACGGATAAGATACCGTACAGCCAAACTCTCAGGCGCCGTCACGCAATTGAACGCAATTTGCAGGTGTCGGCGGGAATAAAAACTATTTTATTTTCTGCAAAAACTCAGAAAGGCAAAGAAGAAATTTGGCAGTCATTGGAAGATCATTTGCGTTCACAGAAGAATTGCTAGTTGTCAGTGAAATCCGGAAGAGGGCCAAGTTCCTGAATTTGATATTTGTAAAGAAATAGTTATATTAAGGTTATAGTTAAGGTAATAAATGATATCAGACAAGCTTTTTTCAGTTAAAGCCATTGATTTAATACTGATTTTTTTACCATAACATTTAAAGTGAGCCGGACAAAATATTTTTCTTGACCGATGGTCAAAAATTTCTTATACAATAATTATTAAAAAAGTAGATATAAGAAAGCTGCTAGCCTTGACAGGATGATTAAATTATGTTAGCCGACGCCAGTTTGTCCGGCCTTGTATTAAATAATATTTTAAAAGGTTTTGCCTATAGAGAATATATGAGGAGTATCAGGTGCTAAAAGATAACGAAAAAGTTGGTGCAGTAATGGTTGTTGGTGCGGGAATCGCCGGCATTCAGGCCTCTCTCGATTTAGCCAATTCCGGAATGAAAGTATATCTGGTCGAAAACGGGATCAGTATCGGCGGCGTCATGGCGCAACTGGACAAGACTTTTCCCACAAATGACTGTTCCGCCTGCATATTGTCGCCGAAACTGGTGGAAGTAGGGCGCCATCCCAATGTCGAAATTAAAACACTACGGACTGTGGAGTCGGTCGAAGGTGAACCGGGAAAATTTAAAGTTAAATTAACCAGAGCGCCGCGTTTTGTTAATCTGGATAAATGTACAGGTTGCGGTGATTGCGCTAATGTTTGCCCGGTTTCTATAAAAGCTGAATTTAATGGTAATTTGAGTGAAAGAAAAGCTATCTTCCGCCATTTCCCTCAGGCTATTCCCAGCGGTTTTGCCATCGATAAACTGGGAACCTCTCCCTGTAAAGCCAATTGTCCTACTCATATCAGTGTTCAGGGTTATGTGGCCTTGATTGGTCAGGGCAAGTTTAAAGAAGCACTCAAACTTATCAAACAGGATAACCCTTTTCCCATTGTTTGCGGACGCGTTTGCAACCATCCCTGCGAGACGGCCTGTATGCGGGGCAAAGTGGACGATCCCATCGATATTATGCACCTGAAGCGTTTTGTTGCGGATCTCGATCTAAGTGGCGATACGCGTTACCTGCCCGAAAAGAAAGAAAGCAAAGGGAAGAAGGTAGCTGTTGTCGGCGCCGGTCCCTCGGGTCTGACCTGTGCTTACTACCTGGCCATCGAAGGCTATGATGTAGAAGTTTTTGAAGCCCTGCCGGTCGCAGGCGGCTGGATGGCTGTTGGCATTCCCGAATACCGTCTTCCCAAGAATATTCTCAATGCGGAAATCAAAGTCATTCAAGACCTGGGTGTGAAGATTCACCTCAATACAAAAATCGGCAAAGATATTTCCTTTGATCAGCTCCGGAAAGATTACAGCGCGATCTTCATCGGCTGCGGTACGATGAAGAGTAGTAAGCTCAACATTCCCGGCGAGGATATGCAGGGAGTGGTTCATGGCGTTGATTATCTGATGCAGATCAATCTTGGTAAAAAAGTTTCTCTGGGTGACAGAGTAGCTGTTATTGGCGGCGGTAACGTAGCCATGGATGCCGTCCGCGTGGCTGTGCGCACCGGCTCCAAGAATGTTTTCATTCTCTATCGCCGGACCCGCGCGGAAATGCCCGCATCACCGGAGGAAATCGAAGAAGCCATGGAAGAAGGAATCGAGATGAAATTCCTCGTTGCCCCGAAGCGGGTTCTCGGCAAGAACGGGAAAGTTACGGGTATCGAATGCACGCGCATGGAGCTTGGCGAACCGGATGCGAGTGGTCGCCGCCGACCCATTGAAATCAAAGGATCGGAATTTATGGTCCAATGCGATGCCATCGTTCCCGCTATCGGCCAGGAAGCCGACCTCTCTTTCATTACCAAAGAAAGCGGCGTTTCCATCAACAAATGGAACAATATCGATTACGATAAGATTACTTACGCGACAAACATTGCTGGCGTATTTTCCGGTGGTGACGTGGTCACCGGTCCTCAGACGGTCGTTAAGGCTGTTTATTCAGGTAAAGAAGCAGCCAAGTCCATCAATCGTTATCTCTTGGGTGAAGATATTAAGGCCGGACGCGAAAAAGATTGGACCAAAGACCTGGCGGACAAGGCCGATGTTTCTGATGTGCCCAAGAGTCCCCGCGTGAAATATCCCCTCATGAAACCGCAAGATCGCCGAACCAATTTCAAGGAAGTCGGCATTGGCTTTGATGAAGCTCAAGCTGTGGCCGAGGCACTGCGTTGTTTGAATTGCGGCATATGCTCCGAATGTTATCAGTGTGTGGAAGCTTGTATTGCCAAAGCTGTTGACCACGACATGAAAGTTGAAGAAGAAATCATCGAAGTAGGCGCCGTCATTGCCTCGCCCGGTTTTGAAATATTTGATGCCCGTATCCGCGGCGAATATGGATACGGTATTTATAAAAATGTTGTTTCCGCCATTCAGTTTGAACGAATTCTATCCGCATCCGGGCCGTTCTTCGGCCATGTACAGAGAATTTCCGATGGCAAAGAACCAAAGAAAATCGCGTTCATTCAATGCGTAGGTTCCCGCGACGTCTCCTGCGACAACAGCTGGTGTTCGTCGGTTTGCTGTATGTATGCGACCAAAGAAGCCATCATCGGTAAAGAACATGCCAAGGGTCTGGAACCGACAATTTTCTACATGGACATTCGCGCCCATGGCAAGGATTTTGACCGTTTTGTCAATCGTGCCAAAGAAGAATACGGCATTCGTTACATCCGTTCGATGCCGTCAGCAATCAAAGAACTACAGCAGAGGAATAATCTGCTGATTAAATATGTCAATCAGGACGGAACATTCACCGAAGAAGAATTCGACATGGTTGTTCTCTCCGTCGGTCTGATGCCGCCTAAAGAGGCCAAGAAGCTTGCGGGCAGTCTGGGGATAGAGTTGGAAGAGCATGGATTCTGCAAAACACAGTTGGAAAATCCGGTGCAGACTTCTCGTCCGGGCGTTTTTGTTTGCGGCGCTTTCGGTGGTCCGAAGGATATTCCCGAAACGGTTATGGAAGCCAGTGCCGCCGCTGCCTGTGCGGAAGGACTTCTGGCTTCACAGCGCGGCACGCTGATCACCGCGGTGGAAAATCCGGAAGAAAAAGATTTACGTGGCACGGGAGTGCGTACCGGCGTATTTGTCTGCCATTGCGGCATCAACATTGGCGGTGTAGTAGATGTACCCGCCGTCAGAGATTATGCCGCGACATTGCCCACAGTAGTTTATTCCGCTGACAATCTGTTCACCTGTTCGCAGGATACGGCCGTGAAGATGGCCGAAGTCATCAAAGAAAAAAATCTCACGAGAGTTGTTGTGGCCTCCTGTTCACCGCGCACACATGAAGGTTTGTTCCAGGAAAACTGCGAGAAGGCCGGTTTAAACAGATATTTGTTCGAGATGGCCAATATTCGCGATCAGGATTCCTGGGTGCATATGAATGAACCTCAGGCGGCGACGGAAAAAGCTAAAGATTTGATACGCATGGCTGTGGCCAAGGCGCAATATCTGAAACCCTTGAAACCAGGTCAGCTTTCTGTGAATCATCAGGCTTTGATCATCGGCGGCGGTTTGGCCGGCATGACTGCTGCCCTGTCACTGGCCGATCAGGGTTTTGCTTCGTTCATTGTGGAAAAAGAAGAACGTCTGGGCGGCAATTACAATCACCTCTATAAAACTCTGGAAGGTTTGGATACTCGCTCTCACTTGAAGAGTCTTTTGGAAAAAGTTTACAAGAATCCTTTAATCCAAGTAGCCACCGGCGCCAGGATTGAAAAGATCGAAGGGTTTATCGGCAATTACAAAACCACGGTTAAGGTTAAAGAAGGCGAAAAAGTTTTCGAGCATGGCGTGGTGATCGTAGCCACCGGTGCTAATGAGAACAAACCCAAAGAATATCTCTACGGCCAAAATGCCAAAGTGAAGACGCAAAGAGAGCTGGAAACTCTGGTTTACGAAAAAGATCCGAAACTGGCCGCGGTGAAAAATGTCGTAATGATCCAATGTGTAGGTTCGCGCGATAAAGAGAGACCTTATTGCAGCCGTTATTGCTGCTCCGAGGCAGTTAAAAATGCACTGGAACTTAAAGCTGCCGATCCCTCCCGCGATATCACAATTCTTTACCGTGACATTCGCACTTTTGCCTTTAAAGAGGACTATTACAAAAAAGCGCGTGAAGCCAATATCAAATTTATATCTTTCGAAGAGGATAGGAAACCGGAAGTGATAGCCAAAGGCAACAAAGTCGAAGTAAAAGTATTTGATCCGATTCTTAATGAAGCGATTGTTTTGCCGGCAGATATTGTGGCTCTGAGTGTCGGCGTTGTGCCGAATCCCGAAAATGCGGCCATCGGTCAAATGCTGAAGGTACCCACCAATCAAGACGGTTTCTTCCTCGAAGCGCACGTGAAATTACGTCCGGTTGATTTCCAGACAGATGGTGTGTTTATGTGCGGCATGGCGCATTCGCCCAAGTTCAGTGACGAATCAATAACTCAGGCGAATGCCGCAGTGTCACGCGCTTGCACAATCCTCACTCTTGATTTCATAGAGGCGGAAGGTAAGACGGCTTATGTCAATAAGGATAGATGTTCGGCTTGCGGTCTTTGTGAAATCAATTGTCCATATAGCGCGATCCAGGTAGATCTTAAGGAAGGCTGCGCGGTCGTCAATACCGTTTTATGTAAAGGATGCGGTGTCTGTACGGCATCCTGCCGTATGAATGCAGTTGATCTCAACGGTTTCAATAACGAAGAAGTATTGGCACAGATGGAAAATTTAAACTAAGGCAAACGGCTCATAAGTGAGTCGTGAGACGGAGAATATATGGCTGAGAATGTGGCAAAGAAAGATTGGGAGCCGAAAATTGTTGCTATTGTCTGTAACTGGTGCACTTATGCCGGAGCCGATCTGGCCGGTATCAGCAGAATTCAGTATCCACCGAATGTAAGAATTATCCGTGTTCCCTGCACCGGAAGAATTAATCCTTTCTATATCGTCAAAGCCTTGCAAGGCGGAGCGGATGGCGTTCTGGTTTCCGGTTGTCATCCGGGTGAGTGTCATTACATCTCCGGAAATTTAGTGGCGCGCCGGAAGTTTGCCGCTTTAAAGAGCTTTTTGTCGTATATCGGTATGGAGGGTGATAGAACCATGTTTACTTGGGTTTCTGCATCCGAAGGTGACCGTTTTGCTCAAGTGATTAGAGGCGTTACTGCCAAAGTTAAAGCTTTAGGGCCGGCCAAAAAATTAGTAAAGAAAATTGGTTAAACTTCAGGAATAAAAATTAAACGGGGAAACAATTACTGTGGAAAACATCGAGACAAAATTGCGGGAAGAAGCAAAAAGGCTGCTTTTGGAAAAAAAGGCCGACGTGATTATCGGCTATGAAAAAGGCACGCTTCCACTCACGGCAACACCTTGTTTTATCACCACGCCGGAAGAAGCCGACAAACTCGTATGGAATAATCTCTGTACGCAGAATTTGGCTAAATTCGTGCATGATCTGATAACGGCGCACAAAAACTCACAAAAGCGGGTTAAACCGGAAGACCGGAAGAAAAAAGTTATCGGTGTTGTTGCCCGTGGCTGTACTACTCGTTCGCTGATCATCCATTTGCAGGAAAGACAATATGGCCGCGATGAAGTCTATATCATCGGCGTGCCCTGCACAGGTTATCTGGATGGGAAGAAATTGAAAGCGGCTATCAATGGCGCAGATATAGTGGAAGGATCGATAGAAAACGGGCAGATCAAGATGAAAACCCCGGATGGGGAAAAGGCAGTCGCATTAAAAGACGTGCTGGCTGACAGCTGCCGCACCTGCCGTTTCAATAATCCGATAATTTCCGATGTCATGGTCGGCCAAAATGCTCCCGCCATGAATCCCGATGCCGAATATAATGACGTGAAGGAATTTGAAGCCAAATCAATAGAAGAACGTTTTGCCTATTTTACCAAGGAGATGGAAAAGTGCATACGCTGCAATGCCTGCCGTCAGGCCTGTCCTTCCTGCTACTGCCCCACTTGTTTTGTTGAGCAGAGCCAGCCGCAGTGGGTGGGCATCGGTGAAGATAAAACAGATACGCAGGTATTTCAGTTGATGCGCCTCTATCATATGGTCGGACGCTGTGTCGATTGCGGTTCTTGCGTTGCCGTTTGTCCCATGGGCGTTGACTTGCGCAAATTCCTGAAAAAGATCGACAAAGATTGCTGGGAGCTTTTCAGTAACCGTGCCGGCTCTTCGATGGAAGATATGCCACCGCTCGGTAAATATGATGAACATCATGATAAAGAAGAATTTATCTTCAACCCATAATTAGTTCGAGGTAATGGAGCCAGTATGGAAACTTTTCTGGAAGAAGTAAACAAGAAGATCAACGGTGTGCCTCTACAGCGATGTTATCAGTGTCGTAAATGCACAGCCGGCTGCCCCGTGGCAGCGCATATGGAATATAACCTGAACAAGGTTGTAAGAATGATACAGAATGGCAAGCGCGATGAGGTGCTGAACAGTTCGACAATCTGGATTTGCTTGTCTTGTGAAACATGCATTACGCGGTGTCCCAATCAGATCGATATCGCCCGAATGATGGATGTGCTAAGGCAGATGGCTATTGAAGAAGGTATCGGTGCTCGCGAAAAGAATATATTGAAATTCCATGAAGCGTTCCTTGCCGGAATTAAACGAGGTGGACGTATCAATGAGCCAATGATGATGGCCCAGTACAAATTAAAATCTCTGGACCTGTTCTCGGACGTTTTAATGGCTCCGGGTATGTTTATGAAGGGCAAGTTGTCGCTTCTATCTCCGCGTACGAAGGATATGAAGTCGGTAAAAGATATATTTGAGAAAACAAAGCATTTGTAAAGAAGGCTAAGGAGGCTAGAGTTGAAAGTTTCATACTATCCGGGCTGCTCGCTGCATGCGACGGGAAAAGAATATGATCAGTCCATGAAGTCGGTAAGTTCCGCTCTGGGCATAGAACTGAAAGAAGTTGATGACTGGTCTTGCTGCGGAGCTTCCTCTGCGCACAGCACAAATTTTGACTTAGCCATTGCTCTTTCGGCGCGTAACCTGATTTCCGCGGAAAAAAACGCTCTGGATGTAATGGTTCCCTGTGCCGCCTGCTTCAATCGCTTCAAAATGGCCGAACATCATTTGAAGACCGATAAGAAATTAAAAACAAAGATTGAAGATGCGGTTGGCGCCAAGTATCAGGGAGGCATTGCTATCCGCAATCCTATTGATATCATTTTTAATGAGATTGGCATTGACACACTGACGGCAAAGGTAGTCAAACCCTTGATCGGATTGAAACCGGTTTCGTATTATGGTTGTCTGCTTTTAAGACCACCTGATGTTTGCGAGTTTGAAAACTATGAAAATCCTTTTATGCTCGATAAAATATTGGGCACAATCGGCGCCGATGTAAAAAAATGGTCTTACAAAACAGATTGCTGTGGCGGGTCATTAGCCATCAGCAAGACAAAAATTGTCGTCGATATGTGCGATAAATTGATGAGCGCGGCGAGAGAAGCCGGCGCCAATTGCGTGGTCACCGCCTGTCCTCTTTGTATGGCCAATCTGGATATGCGCCCCAGTAGCAAATTAAAACTTCCGGTGTTTTATTTCACGGAATTAATTGCTCTGGCGATGGGTTTGGACGGATCAAAGGATACGTTTAAATCCCATATGTTTAATCCACAACCGCTTTTGAAAAAATTGCAGTTGATTTGATATATTTATGGAGGAATATTGATATTATCCCACTCCGCTTCGCTTCGGGGATAATTCGACCTGCAAGCTCAGTCGCAGATGACCTTTAGGTTATGTGCTTCGCTTCTGAAGCTTGGGTCTCATTAAATTCTTAATTAGGGAAAATTATGGAAAAACGTTTAATTAAAAAAGATGCCCTAGCGGGCATTGCCAAGAAAATGGCCGGGGACTTCCTGGTTTGGGCGCCGGTAAAAAAAGAAGATAATGTTCTTTTTGAGCCCTTGCAAAAAGGTGCCGAGCCTTTCTTTGCTTATTTGAATTCCAAGAACGCGCCGAAAAATGTTTTCTTCCCACATACGGAAACTATGATGAAATATACCCGTACAGGAAAGGGCATGGTTTTTTCCTCAGACGAAAACAAGACACAAGAATCGGTATTGTTTGGTGTTCGCCCTTGCGATGCCCACAGTTTTCTTCTGCTCGATAAACTTTTTAATCAGGAAAAATATCAAGACGGCTATTATGTAGCCAAAAGACAGAGCACGACGGTTATTTCCCTAGCTTGTTCGCAACCTCCTTATACTACCTGCTTCTGTACATCGGTTGATGGTGAGCCCGTATCCGCAGAAGGCGCAGACATTCTTCTCACAGATATCGGCAGTGACTACCTTGTCGAGTTTATCACTCCAAAAGGTGAAAAATTAGCTAAATACTTTGGTGAAACCAAAGCGGATGCAGCAGCCGAAACAAAGAAAAATGAAATTGTCACTAAGGCCAAAGCAGCCATTACATCGAAAATTCCGGCTCATGAAATAAAGCCTATTTTGGATAATAACTTTGAACATCCTTTCTGGAACACAATTCACTCTAAATGTTTGGCTTGCGGTACTTGTACATATCTATGTCCCACCTGTCATTGTTTTGATATCAGCGATGAAGTGAAAGGCAGCGACGGTGTTCGCATTAGGTCGTGGGATTCCTGTATGTTCCCCTTGTTTACCAAGGAAACGTCAGGTCACAATCCGCGTCCTTCGCAGAAGGAAAGATGGCGTCAACGCACCATGCATAAATTCAAGTATTACGTCGATAATTTTAAAGCAATTTCCTGCGTCGGTTGTGGTCGCTGCGTCATGTATTGTCCCGTTAATATAGATATTAGAAAAATTGTTGAAGATATTTCAAAATTATAATTAGGGAGTTAGTAATGCAAAATCAGTATGTACCGATTCCTGTAAAGGTAGACAAAATAATCACAGAAGTGGATACGAAAGACATCAAGACATTTCGTTTTACATTCGTAAACCCGGAAGATGAAGAAAAATATAAGTATATTCCGGGACAATTCGGCGAACTCTCCATCTACGGCAAGGGCGAATCGCCCATAGGGATAGCATCATCGCCGACCCAAAAGGGATATGTGGAATTCACCGTCCAGAAAGCCGGAGTTGTAACCACGGCGTTGCATGAGATGGAAGAAGGCGCATTAATGGGTATCCGCGGACCATTGGGTAATTCCTGGCCCCTCAAATATCTGGAGGGTAAAAACATTGTGATTGTCGGCGGCGGATTCGCTTTTACGACGTTGCGGTCTCTGATTAATTACATGATTCACGAAGATAACCGAAAACGTTTCGGCAAGATCACGATTATTTACGGCGCCAGAACTCCCGGGCTTTTGCTTTACAAAGGTGAATTGGCCGAATGGGGTAAAAGAAGCGACTTAAATCTTAATGTAACGGTAGATAAGGGAGATGCCGACTGGAAGGGCAGGGAAGGTTTTGTTCCTGCAGTATGTAAGGAAGTTGCTCCCAGCAAGGAAAACGCTGTGGCTGTAATCTGTGGACCGCCGGTGATGATCCGTTTTACACTGCCGGTGTTTTTCGATCTTGGCTTTTCGAAGGAGAATATCATCACCTCCCTGGAAATGAGGATGAAGTGCGGCATTGGTAAGTGCGGCCGCTGTAATGTAGGCAGCAAATATGTTTGTAAAGATGGCCCTGTCTTTTCTCTGGCGGAGTTGGATAAGCTGACCAAAGAGTACTAATATTCATTAATGTTTCGGTTAGGGACTTGATGAATCGGAGATTTGCATATATAGAGGGAGCCGTTGGACTCCCTTTTTTTGTATAATTACGGAGAGAAACTTTGAATAAGATCGTCGAAAAAAAGAATTTATCCGAAAATGTCGTTCAGATGGTGCTCACAGCACCGGTTATCGCCGAGAAGAGAAAGGCCGGCCAGTTCATCATTTTGAAAATCGATGAAAAAGGTGAACGCATACCGCTGACCATCGTCGATTCCGATGCTCAGTCCGGAACCATCACGGCTATCTTTCAGGTCGTCGGTAAAACGACGGCAATGCTCGCGAAGATGAAAGTTGGCGACACGATTCAGGATGTGCAGGGGCCGCTCGGTAATCCCACGGAGATCAAAAATTACGGACGCGTGGTCTGCATTGGCGGCGGCGTAGGCGTAGGCGTTGTTTATCCGTTAGCCGTTGCCCTGAAGAAAGCGGGCAACGAGGTAATGTCGATCATTGGTTCGCGAACAAAGGATTTGCTCATTTTGGAAAAGGAGATGGGCGTAATATCTGATAAACTAATTGTAGCCACGGATGACGGCAGTTACGGTTTCCATGGATTTGTGAGCCAGGTGCTAGAAGATTTGATCAATAAGGGCGAGAAAATCGACCGAGTTTTTGCCATTGGTCCGGTGCCGATGATGAAGGTGGTAAGCGATGTTACCCGGCCGCGGGGCATCAAGACAATCGTAAGCCTTAATTCCATTATGGTCGATGCGACGGGAATGTGCGGCGCTTGCCGCGTTGTTGTTGGGGGGAAAACTAAATTTACTTGTGTGGACGGCCCGGAATTCGACGGCCACGAAGTTGATTATAAGCTGCTTGCCGACCGGCTGAAGATGTATTGCGATTCCGAACGTCAGGCTTACGAGCTGCATAAGTGTGGGTGCGATGGAAACTAAGGAACCTAAGGAAAAGAAGGAAAAAGTGCCGCGGCAAAAGATGCCCGAGCAGGATCCGCGAAAGAGGGTCGCCAATTTCGAAGAAGTGCCTCTGGGCTATTCCGAGGAAGAAGCGATAGCCGAGGCCAAACGCTGCATCCAATGCAAAAAGCCGGGCTGCATCGGCGGCTGTCCTGTCGATGTTAAAATTCCTGAATTTGTCAAAGATATCGCCGAAAGGAAATTCGTCGAAGCTGCCAAAAAGTTAAAAGAAACGAATAGTCTTCCGGCGGTTTGCGGCCGGGTTTGTCCGCAGGAAGATCAATGCGAAAAACAATGTATTCTGGGTAAAAAGGGCGAACCGGTGGCCATTGGCCGCCTGGAGCGCTTTGCCGCCGATTATGAACGCAGTGCCGGCAAGGTAACAATTCCTCCCAAAGTTAAAACCAATGGCAAGAAGATAGCTATTGCGGGCGCGGGCCCTGCAGGCCTTACTATTGCGGGCGATCTAGTCAAATTGGGTTATGATGTGACAATATTTGAGGCCTTACATAAGGCCGGCGGCGTGCTTGTCTACGGTATTCCGGAATTTCGTCTGCCCAAAGCCATCGTCGAAGCAGAAGTGGAATATTTAAAGAAGCTGGGCGTAAAAATCGAGACTAACTTTGTCATTGGTCGCACTAAAACCATTGATGAACTTTTTGCCGAGGGTTATGACGCGGTATTTATCGGCGTAGGCGCAGGAGCGCCTGTTTTTATGAATATCCCCGGTGAAAACTTAAGCGGCATTTATTCCGCTAACGAATATCTAACCAGATCGAATTTAATGAAAGCATATCGCTTTCCCGAATATGATACCCCGATTGTTCGAGGTAGGCGTGTGGCAGTAATTGGCGGCGGTAATGTGGCTATGGATTCGGTGCGCACGGCGCTACGCTTAGGCGCCGAGAAAGCCATGATAATTTATCGCCGTACCGAAGTGGAAATGCCCGCACGTAAAGAAGAAGTTCATCATGCCCGGGAAGAAGGTGTGGAGTTTTTGATGCTGACCGCCCCTGTGGAATATATCGGTAATGCCGCGGGTTGGGTCACCGGCGTCAAATGTATCAAGATGGAATTGGGCGAGCCGGATGCTTCAGGAAGAAGAAGCCCCATACCCATCAAAGGATCGGAATTTGTGATAGATGTCGATACCGTTGTTGTGGCCGTAGGGACGATGGCCAATCCCATCGTGCCGGCAACTACACCGGGACTCACAACAAACAAGCGCGGCTATATTATTACTAAAGACGAATCGGGACTCACCAGCCGCGAGGGTATTTATGCCGGCGGCGATATTGTCACGGGCTCGGCAACAGTAATTTTGGCGATGGGTGCGGGACGCAAAGCAGCCAAAGCGATTCATGAGTATCTGTCCAAAAAATAATCTAAATGTCAAGCATGCAGAGTGCGCCGAATACATGCAGGAAGCAAGCAACGGCGGTGAAATCCGGTGGAATCCAGAAACATTACATATTGCCGTTTCGACAGTAAGTAACAGGCTTATACAGCTGTCAGTGAAAAGAGCGTCACGGTAATTTATTTCCTGGGGAACTGCTAATAAATTATTAATTTACAGGCTTGGTGTAAAAAATAAAAACCAAATCCAATAAGAAATATTCCGGCGATCAGAGAAATATACCCGGTTATTTTTTCATTGATGATTTTTCTACCCCAATGCAGAGCAAGGGTAAAAGAAACCACCCAAAGAAAACAACCCAGCAAAATAGAAAGACATGATAAAAAGGCGGATAAGTTTGTTTGCGTATGAGTTTGTGATGCCAGTAGTGCGCCAAAAACTCCTGTCCACCAGACAATTGTCATCGGGCTGGAAATAGCCAAAACATAGCCGGTGATAAAGGAATTATTGAACAGCCGTCGCGGCGGATTTTTCGCAACAGCAGCTTTATGGAAAAACTCATTGGCGCTGATTAAACCGAGATAAATCAAAATAATGCTTCCGGTGATGACTAAAATAATTTTCATGAAAGCGATATTCAAAAAAGAAGTAAGGCCGAAAAAAATAAGCGCCAAATAAGTAGTATCGGCACTCATCGCACCGGCACCGGTAAGAAACGCCTGCTTAAAGCCTGATTGCAAGCCACGTCTGATTATTTCCAGGTTTACCGGTCCAATCGGCGCGGCCAGCGAAAGTCCCAGAAGTATGTTTTGCAGCAAAGAATATTTTTCCAAGTTGAACATTTACCTTTAAACCAGCACAATTTTTTACCACAAATGTACGCGGCTATATAATGTTGCATAAATTTTTATGTTTGTCACCATAAACCGAAACAATTGCGCTTATTTATAGCAAAAAAAGAGACCTCCAAATCCACGGTTTGTAAAAATATCTTTCTGGAATCAGGATGCCTCATCTAAATATTTTTAATGAACTTGTCTGGTGTTTAATGATAAAATAAATAGGTAAAATTATTCATATTAAACTTATCGGATGATATAGTAATGGGAAAACCGTATTATTTATTTAAATACAACTATATTAAAGGTGACGAATTTACAGCCATCGCCCACCGCGGCGCTTCCGCCTATTACCCGGAGAACACCATTGAATCATTTCAGGGGGCGATCTCGATGGGTGCCGATATGATCGAACTCGATGTTCAACTGACCAGGGACGGAGAAGTGGTGGTATTTCACGATGAAAAACTAACGCGCTGCACGAATGGTAAAGGCAGGATTGCCGAATACGCCCTTTCCGAGCTAAAAAAACTGGATGCGGGAAGCTGGTTTGGCGAAGAGTATAAAGGTACAACGATACCAACTCTGGAGGAGGTGTTAAACCTTTGCCGTAATAAAATTGCAGTAAACATTGAAATCAAGACCGAAGCAGTTGATGAAAAAATCCGGAACGGCATTGAGGAAAAGAGCATGAACATTGTTGAGATGAAAGGGATGCGGGAGCACGTAGTGTTCTCCAGCTTTGATCCGCGGGCCATTAAACATCTCAAGGAAATAGATCGCACTGTAGCGGCTGCCGTCAAAATGGCTGCTGCAGTGTTGTTTGAAAAAGAATATTATGGATCAAAGTTGCCTTCGGAGATAATTGAATTACTCGGAGCCGATGCCTTCAACTGCTCCAAAAATGAGCTTAGCAAGAAATGGCTTATGAATCTTAAATTAAATAATATTCCGGTAAATATCTATACAGTAAACGATAAAAAAAACATGCATCGTTTTATCAAGTCGGGTGTCAGCGGGATTTTTACTAATAAACCGGACATATTAAAGGCAGTATTGGCAGATATAAAACAAACTCAAAAAAGCGAAGGTAAAAACTTATGAATATATCAAATACTCTGATTAAAACCATTATAGTCACACTCGATGTCGTATTTAAAGCATCGGGCACGGATATACGCCTGCATGGAACTGAAGGAGTGCCTGACCAGCCTGTTCTCTATGTCATCAATCACTTTACGCGGATGGAAACAATTTTGATGCCCTACATAATCAAAAAGAGCATAAAAAAATATCCCATTTCTCTGGCGGACAGCTCTTTTTTTGGCGGGAAAATGGGCGAGCTTATGGACAGATTAGGTGGAATTTCCACTGAGGACCCCAACAGGGATACACTGCTTATCAACGCGCTTCTTACCGATTCTAACCCGGTCATTATTTACCCGGAAGGCCAGATGATAAAGGACAAGAAGATTATCGAGAAGGGCAAGTATATGGTCTACAATACCGGAATCAGGCGGCCTCCCCATACCGGCGCGGGGCGGATCGCTCTGCGCTCCCAGTTCATTCGCGAAGAATTACGCCTCCTGCGCGACAGAGGCGATGATTCGTCTATTACTCAAATCGCGAAACACTTCGGTTTTGATACCGCGGATTTAGACCGAATTCTCCAGAAAGAAACATATATTGTGCCGGTAAATATTACCTATTACCCGATCCGGGCGAGGAATAACGCTATCAACAAGCTTGTTAATATATTTGTCGATAAGGTTTCAGCGCGGTTTGAAGAAGAGATGCAAGTCGAAGGCTCCATGATTATGGACGGTGTGGATATCGATATTAATTTCGGCCAGCCGATACCAATGAAAACATATATCACGGCGAGCGTGGGAGTGAAAAAGATGCTGGCGGATAATAATCTTTATTTGCATCCCGGAGAATTGAAGTATGTTTCTCCATTTAAAAAGCTCTATATCGAAATTATGTATGATTATATGGATGCCATATACTCCATGACGACCGTTAATCATGATCATCTTTTTTCTTATATCTTGACAAAATACAGTAGAAACAAAATTAGTGAAAACGATTTTAAAAACCGCGTTTTTCTGGCGATCGAACATTTACGCGCCAGCGGTTTGACGAACTATCATACGTCTCTGAATAAAAAGCAGTTCTATCTTCTCACGGATGATTATCATGAAGAATACGAAAGTTTTATAAAGGCCGCGACAGCCGATAATTTTATTACTATAAAAGACGGGATGATTATCAAAAATCGAAAACTTTTCAGCAAAAAATATGATTTCCAAACTATCCGGAAGGATAATATCATTGAGGTTCTCAAAAATGAGATAGAGCCTCTTCAGGAGCTCACCAAGTCCTTGGATCGTCTAATGCTCCTGCCTGATGGTTTTATCCGCATGAAGATAAGGAATCACTTTATCGAACTGGATAAGCGTCTTTTTGACCAAGACTATCAACAGTATTATATAAAAGGCGAGAGCAAGCCCAAAAATATCGGAGCTCCTTTTTTTCTGAAGCATTTCTTCTGTAATAAAGGGGTGATCCTAGTTCACGGATACTTGGCGGCCCCTGAAGAGATTAGGCCGCTGGCGGATTACCTCTATAAGAAGGGCTACAACGTATATGGCGCGCGTCTGCGGGGGCATGGTACGTCCCCGGAAGATTTGGCAGGCTGCAAGTGGCAAAAATGGTATGATTCTGTAAGCAGGGCATACATCATCATGAAAAATTCCCTGAAATCTTTTGCCATTGGCGGCTTTTCCACAGGCGCGGGAATAGCCTTATTGCAGGCTTCGAATAAGCCCGGCAGATTTGTGGAAGTAATATCGATTAATGCTCCTTTAAAGCTTCAAAATATTTCCTCCAGGCTTTCATCCGTGGTTGTCGCCTGGAACAAATTCCTTTCGAAAATGAACACAAACAAAGGGAAAATGGAATTCATTGCCAACGACCCGGAAAATCCAGATATAAATTACCTGCGCAATCCTGTCAGCGGGGTGAATGAACTCGAAAAACTTATGAATACCGTTGAAGAGCGACTTAAATACATCAAAGACCCGACACTGGTCATACAAGGGTCGGAAGATCCGGTAGTGAATCCGGTAAGCGGGCGGGAAATATTGGAAAAACTTGGTGCTCCCAAAAAGGAACTTATCCGAATCGAGGCCAATCATCACGGGATATTGCGGGGAAAAGAAGCCGAGCAGGTAAACGCTAAAGTTTTAGAGTTTTTAAAAAACATTTTTTAAACGGAAACGACCCAAGAAGTAATATGAACAAAATTTCCGACTTATTCTTTTTTAGATTTAAACACGTTTGTCCGCGTTGGCTGTGTTTTACCTTTGACAATGTATTTCGTAAATTACTGCAAGATCCGTATGAAATTCTTCGGCCTTACGTAAAAGAAGGAGACACCGTTCTGGATGTCGGCCCCGGGATCGGTTATTTTACGATACCTCTGGCGGAACTGGTTGATGATAGCGGGCGGGTGATTGCCGCCGATATTCAACAAGAAATGCTTAACGCCATAAGAAAGAGGGCGCAACGCGCTAACGTATTACAGCGCATTGAGCTTCAGTTGGCATCTTCAGATTCGTTAGGAGTTAAAACGAAGCTGGATTTTATTTTGGCTTTCTGGATGGTACACGAGGTTCCCGACAAAGTGCGGTTTTTTGCCGAGTTACATTCTTTGTTAAAAGATGACGGTAGATTTTTAATGGCGGAACCGAAAATCCATGTTACAAAAGCAAAATTCGCCCAGACTGTTCATTTAGCCTTAAAAACAGGATTTACTCTTGGCTATAGTCCGCATATTTCCTTAAGTAAATCAGCTCTGTTTATAAAAACTGCAAGATAAATAAAATATCATCAAGCGGCCAGATTATAATTCTTTTCCCGGAAAAGCCGCAGACAGGCATCCACAAGATCAGGATCAAAGAGAATACCCCTGTTTTTAGTGATCTCATCCAATGCCGCATCAATGCCGAAGGCGGCGCGATAGGGCCGGTGCGAAGAAATGGCTTCCACTACATCGGCTATGGCTATAATCTTCGATTCCAGGAGGATTTGCTCTCCCTTAAGGCCGTTCGGATAACCGGAGCCATCTATACGTTCGTGATGCTCCAGAACAATCTGGGCGATGGGCCAGGGGAACTCAATGTCTTTGAGGATATTATATCCGGATGCCGGGTGCGTTTTAATTAAATTAAATTCCAGGTTGGTAAGCTTAGTCGGTTTGGTGAGAATCTCGGAAGGAATGGATATCTTGCCGATATCATGAATCATGCTGGCCATGCGCACGCCGTCGATTTGATCGCCGGTGAGATTCATCTCCGTGGCAATAGCGCGCGCCAGATCAGCCACTCTTCGTTGATGGCCTGCCGTGTAGGGGTCTCTTGTTTCGACAGTTACAGCCATGGCATTAATTGTGGCGCCCAGAGATTTTCTTAAGCGTGCGATATTTTCCTGCCGTTCCGCTTCTATTTTCTTTTTCTCCGTAATGTCCTGATTAATTCCCTGGTAATAGAGAATGTGTCCCTGATCATCCCGGACAGCGTGCATGTTGATGGATACCCAGATACGGCTGCCGTCTTTTTTATAATACTCTGTTTCAAAATTCGTTATAGAACCTTTTTCATTTACTATTTCCAGCAATTTCTTGCGGTCATCCGGGTTGACATAAAGCTGCCGGGCAATGTCGGTGACGGTTGCCATGACTTCTTCGGGGGAATCATAGCCCAGCATATGCGCGAGTGCTGGGTTTAAGGTAAGATATCCGACGGCTGACTGGTAGATACCTTCCTGCGCGTTTTCCACGAGGCTGCGGTATTTTTCTTCACTCTTGGTTAGCGCCGTCTCCGCCAGCTTGCGTTCGGTAATATCTCTGGCCACGCAGGTGACACCAATGATTTTATTTTCTTGAATGATTGGCGAACCGGTAACTTCGCCTATTCCTTTTACTCCATCCTTTGTTATAAATTCGTAAATAGCGTTTGGGACATCGAGACCGGAGAAAACTTGCTGCACATTGAAGATTGCTCTTTCCAGTGATTCCGGCGTCATAAGATTCAAATCCGAGAAGTGTTTGTTGATCAATTCCTCAGGGCTATAGCCCAATACTTTCTCGACACTGGGAGTAATATTGGAAACTTTTAATTCTGGATCAACCGTAAAAATGATGTCAGAGGTGCTCGCAAAAGTTAGCCGGTATTTTTCTTCGCTCTTCTTTAGCGCCTCCTCCGTTCTCTTGGCCTCGGTGATATCATGTATAATCCCTCTGAAACCGATTTTTTTACCCGCTGCATCTTTGCGCAACGATATAGAGGCGGCAATATAGGCTTTGGCGCCGTCTTTCCTGATAACCTCATATTCATATCCGGTAGCGGGCTTTTCCGTTCTATAAACTTCATTAAAAGCTTGAAATATTTGTTTCGCGTTATATTCATCTGTATATTGCCGGTTATTCATCCCCATCAATTCTTCCCGCGGATACCCGTTTATACGGCATAGCGAATCGTTGAAAAAAGTTAAGTTGCCGGCAAGATCAACTTCGTAATAACCGTCTTCGATGCTTTCCAGAATATTACGATATTTCTCCTCGCTCTCACGCAACGTCTCCTCGGCTTGTTTGCGTTCGGTAATGTCCTGGTAGATGATCTGAAACTGTTTTGCGCCGTTCCAAATGACTTCTTTGCGGAAAACCCGAAGATGACGGATCTCACCGTTTTTTCTCACGATGCTTATTTCATATTCAGATGGGGCAAACTCACCCCGCCCTCTTTTTTTCTTTCTTATCTGGAAATCGGCATAACTCTCCGGTGTATAACGATCTTTCAGGGGTGTTTTTCTCAGCTCGTCAATACTTGTGTAGCCGAACATATCCAGAACCGCCTGATTGGCATAAAGTGTCTCGCCTTCTGCGGTCGCAATGCGGACTCCCAGCGGGGAATTATCCAAAGAAATATGGAAGTTTTCTTCGCTCTCGCGTAAAGCCCTCTCTGTCTGCTTACGGTCGGTGATGTCCTGTGCAAAGCCTATAAGAGCGAGTGGGATACCATCTTTGTCACAAATCGGGATCTTATCTGTCTGCACCCATCGTAGGCCGCTTGCCGATTCATATTGTTCTATTATGTTAAGTTTGGGGCGCCGTGATTGGAGAACCTCCTGGTCATCGTCAGTCATGTTTTGAGCAATCTGCGGGGAATAAAAGTCGAAGACTGTTTTTCCCACGAAAGATTCTTCACGTATATTAAGAGCGTCGGCAAATATCTTATTGACGCGTATAAATCTGCCTTCCTTATCTTTATAAAAGACTATGATCGGCGAAGCATCGATAATGAGTTTAAGGTCCTCCCGCTCTTTTACCAGAATTTCCTGCAATTTCTCCCGGTCGGTGATGTCCTGTGCAAAACCTATGAGACCGACTGGAACGCCATCTTTATCAAAGATCGGAATCTTATCTGTCTGCACCCATCGTATGCCGCTGGCAGATTCATATTGTTCTATTATGTTAAGTTTAGGACGTCGTGATTGGAAAACCTCCTGGTCATCGCCAGTCATGCTTTGAGCAATCTGCGGGGAATAAAGGTCAAAGACCGTTTTTCCTATGATATTTTCTTCCGGCATGTTGAGCGTCTTGGCATATATCCTATTGACGCGTATAAATTTCCCCTCTTTGTCTTTGAAGAAAACTCTGATCGGCGAAGCATCGATAATGAGTTTAAGGTCCTCCCGCTCTTTTACCAGAATTTCTTCTAATTTCTTCCGGTCGGTAATGTCCAGGTGCGCGGCTTGGTAGTAAAGCAGTTTGCCGCCGGCATCTCTGATTTCCCGCGCTGAAACGAGAACAGAAAACCGCGTTCCATCGCGTTTAATCACTTCCACTTCCCTTGGTTCCATGAAGCCCTTCTTGCTTAGAAGCCGTAGCACTTCCTTCCGTTCCTCCGGGTTTGCATAAAGCTGATGCCCAATATCGGTTATCGCAGCGATCATCTGTACCGGGTTGTCATAGCCGTACATCAGGGCATACGCTGGATTGGCGTGAATCAGATGTCCGTTAGGCGTTGCCGCAGATATTCCCATTAAGGAATTTTCGAACAGACTGCGGAATCTCTCTTCGGACTCCCGGAGTGACTTTTCCGCCTGTTTCCGTCTGCTTCTTGAATCTGCCCCTTCTAATTCTCTGGTTATAGCTTGGCAGAGACGGGATAAGTTGTTCTTCATTATATAATCATGGGCGCCCAGACGCATGCACTCCACAGCAGTCTCTTCACCGATAGTTCCGGATACAATGATGAGAGGGATGTCGATATTTGCTTCCTTTAACAGGGCAATGGCGGAGGGAGCATTGAATTTCGGCAGTTTATAATCGCAAAGAATAATGTCCCATTGCTTTTCCTTAAGGGCTTTTTTCATGGCGGTGGCGGTTTCCACCCATTCATACACCGGATTGTAGCCGCCTTTTTTCAGCTCACGGATTATCAGCAGCACATCGTCTTCCGAGTCTTCAACCATCAATACCCGAAGTGATTGCGGCTTGCTTGCGGTAGATTCAGTTCTTTTTGTCATTATAAATTCCTTTTGTATCTAACATCTTGTAAAGCGTGAAGCACAAGATACGCTTCACGAACGACGCTTCACCGGCCACCGTCAGCTACTTTTTTAAAACCAAGCCGTAGCCTTTCTCTCGAAATAATTTCAGACAGGCATCCACGGCAACTGCATCATAAAGGATACCCTTATTATCGGAAATCTCCTTCAAGGCAATATCAATTCCAAATGCCGGACGATAGGGACGGTGGGAAGCGATGGCTTCCACAACGTCGGCGATGGCCAGAATCCGTGCCTCCAGAAGAATATTAGCTCCCTTGAGGCCCTGAGGATAGCCGGATCCATCCATCCGTTCATGATGCTGAAGGACGACATCGGCCACGGGCCAGGGAAATTCGATATCTTTCAGGATATCATAGCCTGCCTGGGCGTGTGTTTTAATCAAACTGAATTCCAGATCAGTCAGTTTTGTCGGTTTACTGAGTATCTCCGATGGAATGGCTATTTTACCGATGTCATGAATAGTGGCGGCAGTGCGGATAAAGTCCCGCCGGTCTGCCGATAAGCCCATTTCTGTCGCTATCGCCCGGGCCAGATCGGATACTCGCCGTTGATGACCCGAAGTATAGGGATCTTTCATTTCCACAGTCAGAGAGATGGCTTGAACCGTGGCTCTCAGAGCTTTTCTCATCCGCTCAAAGCTCTGCTTACGTTCTTCCTCCGCTCGTTTGCGTTCGGTGATGTCGCGGCCTACCGTCAGAAAGCCGGTGGGCTTTCCATCTGTATCCCGCAGAAGCGATATATTCATCTCATCCCAGAAAATATCGCCGTTTTTCCGGTAAAATTCAAACTCGCCGGTGACATTAAGTTCCTTGTTTTTATCGGTCAAATTTTCTGCTGTAAGATGCTCCAGCATGAGATCCTGCATACGCTGCATAGAATCCGGCGTTACTTGCCGCTCCAGAGGGACTTGGGCAAGTTCGTCCAGAGTAAATCCTAGTGTTTTGGTTACTGACGGATTGATCCATGTTGCGCGAAAATTAATGTCCAGCAGCGCTACGGTGTCCCGAATGTTATTTGTGATAACTCTATGTAGATGTTCGCTTTTATGCAGTGCTTCCTCCGTTCGCTTGCGCTCGGTGATGTCTCTACCGACGCCCAGTAGGGATAACGGCTTACCATTTTCGTCCCGGACTTGACTAAACGTGCTTTCCACCCATAGAGTTGAGCCGTCTTTACAGTAGAACTCTAGTTCCAGTGGAAGCGCGAAATAGGTTGGATCTGCCAGCGCCTTGGGCATCTCAATGGAGAAAAACTCCATCGCCGACTGTAAGGATGTTGCCGTGAGTTGCTTATCCAGCGGAAGTTGCGCAATCTCTTCAAATGTGTATCCCCGTATCTTCTCAACAGATGGGCTGATGTATGTCGGTTTTAAGTTCAGGTCCATGAGCCATACTTGGTCTTGCATGTTGTCGGCCAGCAGCCGATACTGGGCTTCGCTCTCTCGTAGCGCCTGCTCGGCCTGCTTGCGCTCGGTGACATCCCGAGAAACACCCCAAAATCCGATCGGTTTACCTTCTGCATCCCGGACAAGAGATACAGAAATTTCGTTAAAACCTTTCGTCCCGTTTTTTCTGATAATTTCAACATCTAATGCCTTAACCGGTTCACCTGTTCTGTAAAGCTCTCTGAAGAGTTGATACATTTTTTGAGCGTTTGTTTCATCTTGATACTGCCTGTTGTTCATTCCGATCAGTTCTTCTCGAGGATATCTCAGATTTATACACTCAGCGTCATTAACGAAGGTAAAATTACCGGCAAGGTCAAGTTCAAAATAACCCTCCTGCATGTTCTCAATAATGGCACGATATTTCTCCTCGCTCACCTGCAGCGCCTCTTCTGCCCGCTTGCGTTGGACTCTTGTTTTTGCCTCTTCTAATTCTCTTTTAATGGCGGGGCACAGACGCGATAAGTTACTCTTCATGACATAATCTTTGGCGCCCGAGCGCATACACTCTACAGCCGTCTCTTCACCGATAGTGCCGGATACAATGATGAGAGGGATGTCGATATTTGTTTCTTTTAATACGGTAATGGCTGAGGGCGCATTGAATTTCGGCAGTTTATAATCGCAAAGGATGATGTCCCAGGGCTTCTGGCTGAGGGCTTTTTTCATCGCTGGTGCTGTTTCCATCCGTTCATACACCGGATTGTAACCGCCTTTTTTCAGTTCACGAATTATCAGCAGAGCATCGTCTTCCGAATCTTCAACTACCAATACCCGGAGTAATTGCGGCTTGCTAATTTTAGGTTTCAGCTTGCTTGGTGCAGATAAAACTTTTTTTGCCATTATAAATTCCTTTTGTATCTCGCATCTCGTGAAGCGTGAAGAGCGAGATACGCTTCACGAACAACGCTTCACGAATTACTTTCCCAAAGGAGGAGGTTGATTCCAGACCAGCCAGTACAGGCCTAGAAATTTGATAGCTTCCACAAACTCTTTAAAGTCAACCGGTTTGCGGACATAACTATTAACGCCCAGTTTATACCCGTTGACCACGTCCCGTTCATGCATTGAAGACGTGAGGATGACCACCGGCAGTAGTTTGGTGAACTCATTTTGGCGGATGGCCTTCAGCACCTCCAGGCCGCTTATTTTGGGGAGTTTCAAATCCAGCAGGGTAACTACGGGCAGATCATTTATTTCCCGTCCTGCATACATTCCCTTTCCAAAAAGGTAATCTAATGCTTCCACACCGTCTTTGGCCACGATCACCTTATTGGAGATATCGTTTTTCTTGAATGCCCTTAGAGTCAACTCGACATCATCGGGATTATCCTCCACCAGCAAAATAATTCTGTTATCCATGATAAAAACTCCTTTCGTGTTTCGTGAAGCGTGAAACGTGAAGCGCGAGCTACGAGGCGCACTTTACGCATTCAGGCGCTTTATCAAGTTTCTCAACATCCGCGATTCATAATCGAGTTTCTCAATTATTTTATATCTTGCGGATTGCGTAATATATCCCAAAAGCAAACTAACCTCGATTTGCGTTTCCAGTTCGGCGCATGATCCGAGAGCAACATATAAAAATTGACGATACTCTTTATTATGGTAACGGTTGAATCCTTCGGCGATATTGGAAGCAATCGACAAAGCCGCTCTTCTCATTTGACTTACCAAACCGTATACTTCTTCTTTGGGGAATGATTTTGTATATTTATAAAAATCGAAGACTATTTCCATACCTAGTTTCCGCACATCCAGATCTCTGAAATTTTTTATCTTACCGTTTTCCTTTTCCATAATTCAATCGCTTCTCTATATGCGAGATACCATTCACGAATTACGAGATACGCTTCTTCACGCTGGCAGCGTGAAGAAGAAGGTTGCCCCTTTCCCAACTTCGCCCTCCGCCCAGATTTTCCCCCCGTGACGGTGGATGATTCGCTGTACAGTTGCCAGGCCTATTCCCGTTCCCGCAAATTCATCCATCGTATGAAGACGCTGGAACGCGCCGAATAGTTTGCCCACATAGGACATGTCAAATCCGACGCCGTTATCTCGAACAAAAAAGACCATTTTCCCCTCCTGGAGAGTCGTGCCGAATTCAATCCGGGCATGTTTTTGTTTGCCGGTGAACTTCCAGGCATTATCTATCAGGTTCATCAAAGCAATCTGCATGGAGTGAGAGTCACCTTGGATGATGAGACCCTTCTGGATGGTCACCTTGCGGGTCTTATCAGGATTATTTTTCTGAAATGCATCTGCAATTGTCCGGACCATTTTACTCAAGTCGATGGATTCATAGTTAAATTCAGCCCGGGTTATCCGCGAAAGTTTCAGCATATCATCGATCAGCAATCCCATGCGCTGTGTACCCGCGCGGATGCGCTCCAGGTAATTTTTCCCCGTGGCATCAAGTTTGTCGCTATAATCATCCAGGAGCGCCTGGCTGAATCCGTCTATGCCCCGCAGCGGCGCCCGTAAATCATGGGAAACAGAATAGCTGAATGTCTCCAGTTCCTTGTTGGCAGCTTCAGCAACATCCCTTGCCTTCACCACCCCTCTTTCCAGCATCTTTTTCTCGGTGATGTCCTCGATGGCCAGAAGGATGATCCGTTCTTTTCCCAATACTCTTTGAATTTGCCGGGCATTCAAAAGCATTATGCGCCTGCCAATGGTTGCAAAATCGTGTTCCACTTCATAGTTATCAAAGGTTGCCTTTTGGGGAAGGATGGTTTCCAGCAGTTCCCGCAGCTTGGGGATATCCCACTGTTTATTGCCCAGGTCATAAATAAGTTGTCCCACGGTCTCTTCAGGTTTTACCTTAAAGACTTCATAGAAGGAGCGACTGACCGTGACCACCCTGAGGTCTTGATCCAAAGAAATTAAAGGTTCACGCACGGTGTTGATGATGCTCTCGGCGAATTCACTGGCTTCATCTGCGGTTTTTTTAATAATCTCCAGTTCTTTTCGGGTCTTTTCTAGCCCAATTTCTATCTCCCTGCGCTCGGTTATATCCTCGATGGCCAGGAGGATGATCCGTTCTTTTCCCAATACTCTTTTAATTTGCCGGGCATTCAAAAGCATTATGCGCCTGCCGATGGTCGCAAAATCGTGTTCCACCTCATAATTATCAAAAGTCGCCTTTTGGGGAAGGACGGTTTCCAGCAGTTCGCGCAGCTTGGGAATATCCCACTGTTTATTGCCCAGGTCATAAATAAGCTGTCCCACGGTCTCTTCAGGTTTAACCTTAAAGACTTCATAGAAGGAGCGGCTGACCGTGACTACCCTTAAATCTTGATCCAGAGCAATTAAGGGTTCACGTACGGTGTTGATGATGCTCTCGGCGTATTCGCGGGCTGCATCTTCTTGCCGGCGGACGGTGCCGAGCCGGTTCAGTGCATGGGCTGTCCACCAGATCAGGCCCGTCAGAATGAGCATCATGACCATCATCATTAAGGCCACGCCAAATGGACCATTGAAGATGCCCCTCTGTTCGCCCTGCACCCTCAACCACCCGAGGACCAGCGGAATCCCCACTACGAACGGCGCCAAACGCCGCAGTAGCCAGCCGCCAACGGTATCGCTGGTGACTGTTCGCATAAAGCCGTCCGCCGGATGCAGTAACAGCACCCCCAGGCTCAGGAGGATAAAGAGCACGGCCGTGTGGATGGCCATCTGCGTGTAGGTGCCGATGCCAAAAAGCTCAGTTGCGCCGTATGCGTACCCCATCAGAGACAGCATACCCATGAGTCCCGTAACTAGGACCAGACGTTGCGCGGCGGGGATGGTACGGCGGAAGCCTGCGGGGAAGAGCGCGCAACCCAACAGGAGGAAATTGACCGCTGTCACGGGGGCCATGCGGCCTGAGGACAGCGTACCCACGGCGCCAGCCGCTTCTCGGAAGAGCAGTTGGTCAATGCCGAAGTCCACGCCGAAGAGATACTGACTGAGGGTGAGGAGGCCCAGCAGCGCCGTGGCGCACGCGCACACTCGCGACAACTGCCGCACCCACACAAAGCGGGCCGCGCATCCCAACAGCGCCAGCGACAACCCCGCGAGTACGAAGCCCACGGCGGTGTTGGCCTTCATGGTCACGAACCCCGGCAGTACACTCTTCAGGCTGGGGATGTCAAACAGCCAACCTACAAGTACCACGGCGCCCGTGGCGATGGCGAACAGACCGAACAGAAGCCCCTTGGAAGAGCGGGTGCGGTTTGCGTCGTTCATAGTATTGCTTCCCTCTCACCTCCGATGATTTCGAACCCTTCATGAAGCGCTGTTACGCGTATCATAGCGGTTCTGCCGATAAAGGTTGAATTGATGAGTATAGCAATGGCGATATGGACGAGAACGGTATTAATCAAGGTCGTATATGCTATGGTGATTTTTTCCGGTGGGCCTGCCTGCTTCTGCGGCTGGCAGCCGGTGACGGTCAGTGCGGTGACCGCAAGGGCGGTAAGCACAAGGATAGTAAAACGTAAAAGCGCTCTGGCTTTGATATGGATCATATTCCTCCCCGTTTATTTTAAACTTGGTGGTCAGTAAATATGATGTTTAGTAAAAAGCCTGACTTCGCTTTAATTATACATCAATTTTACTCCTGAATTACTGAAAGTCAATCCTAATATTGTTAATGATTTCATTACATTTTTGTCCGATACTAGTGTTCGAAAGCAGGGAATGTGTTTCACTCAAAAGCGCAATATTTGGTAAGACTTCCGATAATTAATAATGGAAATTGTTCTAATTATTTCATATATTCTGCGGCTATAATTTAAAGAGGTTTTTATGAAAGATCGTCAGTTTGGCCGCCTGCGTTTTATTGGCGGAGAAAACCGCGGCAAATATCCGTTTAATCATTCACTTTATGTGGAAAGTAATGAAGCTCGCGTTATCATCGATCCGGCCTGCAGTTCGGAAAAGCTATCTCGCCTGCGCGATAAGGAAGGCGTGGATATGGTCTGGCTTTCCCACTGGCATGAAGATCATTTCCATTACGTATATCTTTTTGGGGACTCACCTTTGTGGGTTTCCGAGCGGGATTTCCCGCCGCTCACGGACATCGAGATTTTTCTGGATTGGTACGGCATTTCCGATGAACGTAGCCGCACTTACTGGAAACAAGTGATGAGAGATGTATTCAATTTTCAGCCTCAGTCTCAGGCACGTTTTATCGGAAATGAAGAAGAAATTGATCTGGGGCAAGTTAAGGTGCAGGCGATTGCTACCCCGGGACATACCCCCGGCCACCTGTCTTTCTTTTTTCCCGCAGAAGAACTTCTTTTTTTAGGAGATTACGATTTGACCGCATTCGGTCCCTGGTATGGCGATGTGCAATCCAGTATTGATGAAACCATCAAATCAATCCGGCGATTGAAAAAAATACCGGCAAAAAAGTGGATTGTCTGTCATGAAGACGGCTTGTTTGAGGAAAATCCGGGGAAGCTCTGGGATAACTACGAAAATATTATCTATGAACGCGAAAGGAAAATTCTGGAATTTTTAAAAAAACCGCACACACTGGAAGAAATTGCCGCCGCGTGGCTGATTTATGGCAAGCCCCGAAAACCTCTGGAGTTCTTTGAATTTAATGAGCGCGTTCTCGTGAATAAGCATCTGGAACGTTTGGAGACGCAAGGGCAAATTGTCCGTGATAAGAATCAATACCGGAGAACATAAATATTTCTCATTCTAGTAATTATCCAAAAAATTTAATTTGACTTGATAAAAAATCGGCCGGGTTGTAAAAACCTCTATTAATAGTAGTTGGAGGAATTATAAATGTATTGGGAAAAGAGTATAGAGACACTGAGCCGCGCCAGGCTGGAAAAAATGCAATTGGCACGACTAAAGGATACCATCAGGAGCGCTCAGAAGTCTTTTTATTACGGCAAAACATTAAAAGGAAAAAGATTGAATGTAATATCGCTCAGGTCCCTGAACGATATTAATAAATTTCCTTTTACGACTAAAGATGATTTGCGTGAACACTGGCCTTACGGATTTATTGCCGTGCCGAAGGAGGAACTTGTCCGGATGCATTCGTCTTCGGGAACCACGGGCAGAGCAACGGTAGTTTTCCATACAGCTAACGATATTGCCGTCTGGTCGAATCTCCTGGCGCGGTGCATGTATATGGCCGGTATGCGCAAAAGCGATGTTTTTCAAAACATGATGACTTATGGCCTTTTTACGGGCGGCCTTGGTTTCCATTACGGTGCGGAAAAAATAGGCGCGCTGGTAATTCCCGCCGGCGCGGGCAATTCCAAACGCCAGATTCAACTGATGATGGATTTTGCGACAACCACCATCCATGTCATCCCTAGTTACGCCCTGCATTTGTCCACTGTCTTTGCTGAACTGAAAATTGATCCGCGCAAAGATACTGAAGTAAAAATCGCTTTCTTAGGCGCGGAGCCGCATACGGAAATAATGCGCAAAAAAATTGAAGAAATATATGGTTATAAGGCCTTCAACTCCTATGGACTCTCCGAAATGAACGGGCCGGGCGTGGCCTTTGAATGCCCTTATCAGGAGGGCATGCATATCTGGGAAGATAGTTTTCTGGTGGAAATTATTGATCCTGACACTCTGCGGCCAGTGGCCGACGGCGTGGAAGGCGAACTGGTCATGACCACACTGCAAAGAGAAGGCATGCCACTCATTCGCTACCGCACCAAAGATTTAACGCGGATTATTCCTGAAGCTTGCGCCTGCGGGCGCACCCACCGGCGGATTGAGCGTATCAAGGGAAGAACGGACGATATGCTTATTCTTAAGGGGGTCAATATCTATCCCATGCAGATTGAAAAGAAGCTAATGGAGATAGAAGGTGTCGGTACTAACTTTTTGATTATTCTGGAACGCGAAGGATTTAACGATGATATGACGGTGAAGGTCGAGGTAAACAAAAAATATTTTGTGGGCGATATAAAACAGTTGGATGCATTAAGAAAGAAAATCGTCGAAGAACTGAAAAGCGAAATTCTGGTCACGCCCAAAGTTGATTTGGTGGAGCCGGATAGCATTCCCAAAGGAGAGGGGAAGGCGGTGCGCGTCATTGACAACCGCAAAGATTAACATGGATGATACAGTGAAAAGTTCCCGCCATTCGCCGGGTTGCGCATATGCGGAGTTTATCCGGCGCATGCCGGATTGCGATTCATCGCGCGCCTTGCATCTGGAGCTTTTTATTCATCATCAAAAATAAACTAGGAATAGCAGCGATGATTTCATTCACCGGCGCGTTGTACTTTGGATAGCAAAGTGGTGTAAATGTATTATTTGTGGATAAAAAATTGTGTCACTTGAAAATAAACAAAGGAGAAAATTATGATTGCTTATCAGCTTTCAATTTTCGCGGAAAATAAGCCCGGAAAACTTGCTCTGGTAACCGGAGTTCTGGCTAAGGAAAAAATAAATATCCGGGCTACAACAATATCAACGGCCGATACATTTGGGGTAATCAACCTGATTGTTGACGACCCGAAGCGCGCGGAAACCGCTCTGGCCAAAGCAGGAATGACCGTGCATTTGCGGGAAGTGTTGGCGATTCTTATTCGGGACAAACCCGGTGGTTTGGATAACCTTACCCAATTGCTCCTTCAGGAAGGCATTAACATTAATAATGCGTATGGCTTTGTTCTGGAAGGCTCTAAAAAGGCGGTGTTTGTAGTCGATGTCGACCAGATTCAAAAAACGGAAAAGCTTCTGGAGGAAAAAGGATTTGAAACTCTTAACACAGAAAAGCTTTCGGCGATCGAACCGACGCTTTATGTAAAATAAGCCCGAGATTGCGGGGAAAGGATTATGACCCACTTGGATCAAGACAAATATTTTCAAAAACACCCTGGTAAGGCCAAAGTTGATGATTCTTTAAAACAGGAGATTCTGCAGAATGTCGAGGCGAATGATATTTCCTGCGCGGCCGCGGAAGAAATTGCCCGACGAAAAGGAATAGCTCAAAACAATATCGGTATTACCATTGACATTTTAAATATCAAGATTATCGAATGTCAATTGGGTCTTTTTGGTCATAGCCCGCATAAAAAAATTGTGCAGCCCGTCAAAGAAATCGCGCCGGTTCTGAAAAAAAATATTTTAGCGGCCTTGAAAAACGGTTGTCTTCCCTGTAGCATCGCTTGGGAAATTGCCGAGAAGTTTAATATTCCCCGCATGAAGGTTTCCGCCGCCTGCGAAGCAATGCAAATAAAGATTAAGCCTTGTCAACTGGGAGCTTTTTGATACCAATCCGCCCTCCTTCGGCTATCTTTGTTGGCATCGTCATCGGCTCCTTACTATACGCCTGCGTCGCCTCTTCCTTGCCCCACTGAAGCGGGACAGTTCAACTAACGAATTCCAGTTTCTGCGTGACTGTAATTCGAGTTTCACTGCCGTCGCGATATCCTCTTGAAGGCGACTTGGCATTAGTATAATTTCCTGTGGATTACCGCTTGATAATTCAAAGTCGTTTTTACGGATAGGAAATTTTCAAATAACTTTGCAGCAAGCGAATCATTAAATCGGCGTTTTTACTAATACCGGCGAGTATTTCTTCCATACTTAAAGGTTCAGTAAGTAAGCCATTACCGAAATTATCAATGGAACAGGCAGACGCGTAAGGCAAGTCCATCTCCAGAGCGATTACAGCTTCATTAGCCATAGTCATGCCGACAATATCGGCAAAATTAGCCATCATTTTAATTTCCGCTTTTGTCTCCAGTCGCGGACCCTGCGTTTGCCAATAAGTTCCCCTATCGACAAAATTAATTCCGCAGTTTCGCGCCGCTTGGATAATCTTTTGTCGCACTTTTTCGTTTAATAAAGGAGTGATATGAACGGTGCTATTTTGATAAATGGTAGGGGTGGCGGTAAGCGTGATAAAATCATCGGGAACAACGATTATTCCCGGGCATAAATTCTTTTTTAAAGAGCCGGTGGAATTAATGCCGACTATTTCGGTTACGCCGGTATCTTTCAGGGCTTGCATATTGGCGCGATGGTTGATCAAATGAGGCAAAATATGATTATTAGGGTTATTGCCGTGGCGCAAAATCAAGGCTGTTTTATCGGTAAGAAATACTTCTGTTCGGCCGAATTCGTTTTTCATCGGTCTGGCTTTGCCCTTTTTCAATAAATCGCTTTTTTCCATGACTAAGCTGGTGGAAATAACGCCTATGAGAGCCATAAAAACCTCCTCCAATTCGCATCCATTATTTTATCTTTGTTGGCCAAAGCCTGTCCGGCGTGTGTTGAGCCATCGGTTCCTCAACATATAAGAAATACGCCTGCTGCCTGCCCGGCGCATGCAGTGTCGCCTGTTCCTTGCAGCCGATGTCCTCTTTTGACTGCAAAGGGGCATTAATTTAGGCTTTTTAATATAAAACAAATTGTCATTTAGCAACCAAAAACTATTGCCAAATAGCATTTGACTTTTGAGGTTCCTTTATGACATATAGGCGTGCAATCAAAACAAGAGTTAAGGAGAGCGCAATTGGTGAGCAGTGAATTTTTAGGCGTCGCCACCGACGATAACTTCGAAGCCGAAGTTCTGAAAAGCGCCAAGCCGGTGCTCATTGATTTTTGGGCGCCGTGGTGCGGGCCATGTAAAGCTATCGGCCCTATAGTTGAAGAGCTTGCCGGGCAATTTCAAGATAGCGTCAAAATAATGAAATTAAATGTTGACGAAAATCAGAAAACAGCGCTTAGTTTCGGTGTTAGGAGCATACCGACCCTTATCCTTTTTAAGGAAGGCAAAGTACTCGATACTCTCATCGGCCTTGTTCCCAAGGCAAAACTGGAAGAATTCGTTAAAAAAAGTTTATAAATTAAGAATGTACCGCTGAAAGGTAGTGAAGGCATGTATTTAAAAAGATTGCGGGAAACATTGAATTGGAAAATATTTATAATTATTTTATTGATATTATGTTCCATTAGCGGTTGTTCTTTATTGGATATATTTAGCAAGAAAGAAACGGCCAAGAATACTCCGGAATGGCTTTACTCGCGCGGAGCTGCCGAATTTCAGAAAAGCAATTATTATAACGATTATAAAAAAGCCCGGGAATATTTTATGAGGGTTAAAGAAGAATATCCCCTGCATAATCTGGCTATTTTAGCGGAAATAGGAATAGCCGATTGCCATTATAGTGACAAGGAATACATGGAAGCGGAAAATGCGTACAACGATTTTATCACTCTTCATCCTACTAACGAGAATGTTCCTTATGCCATCTACCAAATAGGTATGTGTCATTACAACCAAATAGATGCAATCGATCGCGATCAGACATCGGCAATTAAAGCAAAAAAAGAATTCGAAAAGCTTGTCTCCCGTCACCCTGATAGTAAATTTGCCATAATGGCCGAGAAGTTGATTTACGACTGCAAGCAGAAACTGGCAGAAGCAGAATTTTATGTGGGGCATTTTTATTTCAAGCAGAAAAAATATCAGGCCGCTCTTGCGCGTTTTGAAACAATAGTGCGAGATTATGCGAACGTCGGACTTGATTATAAGGTAGAATATTTTATTAATGAAACCAAAGCGAAAATTGCCGAAGAAGAGAAGTTGAAAAAGGCTGAGGAAGAAAAATTAAAAAAAGCCCGGCAAGAAAAAAGCAGAACCGCAAAAAATAATATCCAGCCGTAATGAGACTCAAGCTTCAGAAACAGAGTGCATAACCTAGAGGTCACGTCACCGCCGAAGCTTGCAAGTCGAATTTATGAAACTCAGATATTACTGCGCTGCGCTTGTAATATCTGTTAGCTGAATTAATCCTATAGCAAAGGCTACTGGGGTTATCCCGCGTGCGAAGCTTAGCGGGGCAATACTAATATCCCCAGCTTGCTTTGGGATTCATACCCGTGGTTCGTGAAACTCCAATTTTCATAACGAATGTGGGAAAATTAGTAAGTTGTAATGAGACACAGGCTTCGGAAGCAGAGTGCATAACCTAATAACCTGAAGGTCACAAGAGGTCACACATGCTGAAGCTTGCAGTCGAATTATCCCGCGAAGGCGGAGAGTATCGTAGATACCCGTGATTGAAAGATACTTAGTCAGTTTGCCTGCCATGTATATTTTTGCCGGTCGGAAAATTGATTCTTAGGATGTGGAAATGTTTAAGCCGTTACGTAAGTTAGCAACGACAAAACCAGCCAGTAAGATTATATACTGGCTGGTTCGTTTATATTGCGTGACTTTCCGTTTCCAGGTAGTGAATGAAGAACCTTTGCTGAATTATTTGGATCAAGGCGGCCGTGTTTTAATTTGTGCGTGGCATCAGCAATTATTTTCCGCATTTTATTATGGTAAAAAATTTCGAAAATATAATCCCAGTATTATGGCTTCGAAAAGCCTGGATGGAGAGATTACTGCAGGGGTGGCCAGAGAGGTAGGCTGGTATCCGGTTCGTGGCTCTTCTTCCCGCGATGGTGGTCCCGCTCTCAGAGAGATGACCAATAGGCTGAAAAAACACGGTCTGGCAATTCTTTTTCCGGATGGGCCGCGTGGCCCGGCAGGTGTGGCAAAGCCTGGCGTGATCAGCCTTGCTCATGCGGCGGACGCGGTTATCCTGCCGGGATATGTCCAGGCCGAAAATGCTTGGTATTTAAGTAGCTGGGATAAATTTATGATTCCTAAGCCATTTTCCCGCGTAACCATTGTTTTCTGTGAAATGATTAAGCTCCCACCGGCAAAAGATAAAGCGGATTTGGAAAACCAAAGACAAATTCTGGAAAATGCCATGCGGCCTTACTTACATCTCCGCCCATAAATTAATATTAACGTTCCAGCCACTTGGCTACAAGCTTCAACTCACGTTCTTCCCACTGGGGTAAATAACGGATACGTAAAAAAGATTCGAAAAGGTTATCCATTGTTTTTACCGCGTTTTCCACAAGATAAATTCTTTCCAACAGGTTTCCCACAGGGTCTTCTGGAGTTTCCCGAGGGGATATTGCCGGCAGGCTCAATGAATGAAAATTAAAAGAATCGGCTTTAAAAGTGAATTCCCATTCATTTTGATTATGACTTAGCTTGATTCCCGTTTCCTTAACTTTTTTTCCCTGGCGGATAGCTTCCTTGCCTTCTTTAAGCTCAGTGTGGATTCCATGACAAACAACACCCTGGGAATACTCGCCTTCGCCGGATTCCAATACAATTCTTTTTAAGAAATGAAGTTCGACTTCTTCACTGTCCGTAAGCGTTATCCTGCCGTTGCGCTCTTCCGATTTAAACCAGAGCCAGGTTAAAAATTCACGGCCGATAAGAGAGATGGCCTCTGCGGGTCCATCATTTTTTGCTATCTGCGGATTTTCTTGCGGCAAAAAGCGTTTAAGATTTAAAGAAAAAGTTTTCTGGAACAAATCAACAAAATCATCTGCTACCGTATCGGCAAGTGAGGAAAAATAAATCTTGTTTTGTCCTATGGACCAGCAGACATCATAAAAAGAAGGCACGGGATCAAGTTTGGTCACCAATTCTAGTTTGACCTTATCTTTGATCGCTGTTGCGGTTTCTTTATTAATCCGGCCGGTGCCTGCGCTTTGAGTAAGATAGTTTCTCTCTTGAGTCATCAATTTTAGCTTCATCAATTTGGGCGGGACCAGCTTACGGTCAATGCGCAGGCAAAAAATAAGATAATCACCCAATGTATAATCAGCCTTTTCGAAGTCAGCATCCAACACATCGGTAAGAGAAACCCAGCCTAATTGTTTTTCTTGGGTTGACTTGGACGTCTCGCGAAAAGCATTGGCTTTAATGCGGTCATTGACGAAATTCAAAAATTCTTGCGGCAGCCGACCTTCCACATGAAATCTCATAAAAGTAAAATTGCCTTTGAGCAAACCCATAATTAGCACCAAACCTGCGTGCACGGTATATTAAACGCCCTGAATCTGTCAAGACTTTATCCTCGGTAATTATCCTAAAAAATTAATTGCTTTGTAAATGTATCAGTAAAATATTTATGCGTAGACAGCGGCTTTTTTTTATGTTAGTGAGCTTCATATTTCGAGGTTGCAATCGATCCCGCGATTTGGAATTCCCCGGCTCTGGCCAAAGTAGAAATGCGCGGTAATCCGCGGGAGGTCGCTTTATCATCTGCTTTGCGGGATGCATTCAACTTACAAATATTACTGCACTGCGTTTGTAATATTTGAGTTTCATTCATTCGACCTGCAAGCTTGAGTGGTGACGTGACCTCTTGTGACCCTCAGGTTATTAGGTTATGCACTTTATTTCTGAAGTTTGGGTCTCATTATTATAAGGAGCTTCAGGCTCCTGTTGGAGGTGGCTCCACTGAAAATCAAGAAAGTCGGTATTGTTGCCAATATAGAAAAAGTAAAAATAGCCCGGCACGCCAAATCTCTAAAGGAGTGGCTGGAAGAAAAAGACAATGAAGTTTTCCTGGAAGCTCAAATAGCCGCTAAAGCCGGCATCGGTGGCGGACTTAAATGGGATGAGCTGGCGCGAAAATCTCAACTGCTTATTGTTTTAGGCGGTGATGGAACGATGCTCCGTGCAGCGCGCGCTGTGGCGAGATATGGTGTTCCTATTCTGGGAATCAATATGGGTAGTTTCGGCTATCTCACCGAAGTCAATTTAAACGAAATGCATTCGGCGCTGGAAGTGATTCTGGGCGGCAAATTTGCAGCGGAAAAAAGAATGATGCTCACCGTAGCCGTCAAGCACGGCAACACTATCGCTGATGTAGGCGACGTGTTGAATGATGTGGTCATCAATCGCGGCAATCTATCCCGCATTACTGAACTGGAAACATCGGTTAATGATGAGTACCTGACGACTTACAAGGGAGACGGTCTGATTATTTCGACGCCTACCGGTTCCACGGCCTATTCGCTTTCGGCGGGTGGCCCGATTGTCTTTCCCGCAAAAGACTTGATAATTATTAATCCCATCTGCCCTCACACTTTGACTAACCGCCCGATTATTTTTCCGCAGGATTCGAATTTGAAAATAACACTATGGTCCAAAGGAAGGGGTGCCACTTTGACTTTGGACGGACAGGAATCCTACCAAATCGAGTCCGGAGATGTTGTGACTATAAAAAAATCAAAATATGTGACTAAGTTGGTTCTTTCGCCACATCGCAGTTACTGGGAAATATTACGTTCCAAACTAGGCTGGGGCGGTTTACCTTCAGGAGCTGGGAAAAGGGAAAATGCTTAATGACCTGAGCATTAAAAACTTCGCCATCATTGATGAACTCCACGTTTCCTTTGGTGAAGGGCTGAATGTTATCTCCGGAGAAACCGGTGCCGGAAAGTCGATTATTATCGGCGCGGTAAGTTTACTCTTAGGCGATAGAGCGACAGCGGATTTGATCAGATCGCAGGCGGATGCGGCAACAGTGGAAGCGCTCTTTAAAGTTGCCGGGAATAGTGAGCTCAGGGAGAAAATCGCAGCCATGGGTTTTGCCGACAGTGAAGAGCTGATAATCCGTAGGATTATTTCGCGTACCGGCAAAAATAAGGCGCTCATCAACGGTCAAATGGCAACTTTGGCTAATTTGTCCGCCATCAGCGAATCGCTGATTAATATCTGCGGCCAGCATGAACATCAGATAATTCTCAATGCCGAAAATCATATAGATATACTGGATGAATTCGGTGGCTGTCTTCCTCTCCGGACTTCCTATGCCGAGGCGTATAATCAATATACGCAAATCAGAACTAAAATAGAAAAAATGGAAAATTTGCGCCGCAGCCGCGAAGAAAAAGCAGATTTGTTCAAATTTCAGCTAAAGGAAATTCAGGATATTAATCCACAGCCGAAGGAAGACACAACACTCTCCGATGAAAAAAAAGTTCTCGTTAACGCGCAAAAGCTCATGGACTGGGCCAACCACGCTTATGATTTGCTCTACGGCGAGAAGGATTCCGCCGTCGTTAAGTTGAAAGAAGTTCAAAATCAGGTAAAAGAAATCAAAAATATTGATGCGAATTTGAAGCTTGTCCCTGCGGATATTGAAGGCAGTTTTATTACACTCCAGGAAGCGGCTTTGGTTCTGCGCGATTACAGTAAAAATCTTTTCTTCGATCCGGAGAGGCTGGCGACTATTGACGAACGTCTCGAAATGCTGGGCCGGCTTAAACGCAAACACGGCGGATCTCTCGAAAGTGTTCTTAACAAAAAACAAGAAATAGAAGAAGAATTGCGCCGGGTTTTTTCCGTGGAAGAAGAGTTGGAAAATCTGAGTAGAGAAGAAACAGCCGCAAAAAATAATTTGCGCCAAAAAGCGCTCGATCTTTCTCAACTCAGAGGCCAGGCAGCGGCGAAGCTGAAAGATGCCGTGGATAAGGAAATTCATGAGTTAAATATGCCCCATGCCTCCTTTGAGGCTAACTTTAAAAAAAACGCCGCTGATAAAAATGTCGAATCTTTCGGACCAAAAGGCGGCGATGAAATAGAGTTTTATCTGACGGCTAATGCCGGAGAAGAGCCCAAGCCCCTAAACAAGATTGCCTCCGGCGGTGAATTATCGCGTATAGTTCTGGCGCTGAAAAATGTTTTGTCGCGCACCGGCTCCGTGGCGACGATTATTTTTGATGAAGTGGATAACGGCATCGGCGGAGCAACGGCGGAAATTGTCGGCCGCAAATTAAAAGAGGTGTCCGCCAATCATCAGATTATTTGTATCACCCATTTGCCGCAAATTGCTTGTTTTGGCGAAGATCATTTGTATGTTTCCAAAAAGATCATAAAGGGCCGGACAACCACCGCCGTCACCAAACTCGATGAGGAACAAAAGATTGAAGAAATAAGCCGGATGCTGGGCGGAGTGGATGTAACCCAGACTACACGTAAGCACGCCCGCGAGATGCTCGATGGTTCCAAAATATCAAATTCCAGTAATTCGGGCGGGAGAGGAAAATGTTAAGGAAGGCGCGCATTGATGACGTAAAAACGATTCACCGTCTGATAAATTCATCGGCGGGCAAGGGCGAAATGCTGCCGCGTTCGCTGATGGATATTTACAATTCTTTGCGCGATTTTTTTGTTTATTATGATGAGGATGAATCGTCGGTGGCCGGCATTTGCGCGATGAATATTATTTGGGAAAATCTCGCGGAAATCCGCTCTCTCTATGTTGACGAAAATCATCGGGGAAAAGGCGTCGGCAAGGAACTTGTGGAAGCCTGCATTTCCGAAGCTATTACACTGAGACTCTTTAAGATATTCACGCTTACCTACAAAAGCGATTTATTTGCCAAGCTGGGTTTTAAAGAAGTTGATAGGGCAACTCTGCCGGAAAAGATTTGGTCGGATTGTCTGCGCTGTTCCAAGTATCCCGACTACTGCGATGAGACGGCGATGATTATGGAGCTATGAAACACTGGCGCAATATTATACGATTGCTATTGATTGCCGTTTGCTTTGCCGGGTGCGTAAAGGCCCTGCCAAAAATTCCGTCCGGACCACCGGAAAAACATCTGGTGCCTCTTTTTCTTGTTTCCGCCTCCGATATTAATTTTACGGATGATCTCGATTTAGACTCTTTGCAATTAGCGATCGATCGCAGCATCCAATATTATGAAACTAACGGCCGGGATAAAGTCTATCTGATCGCGGATAGACCACCGGTTGACGCGGCGAAGTTGAAGGAAACGCTTATCGCGTTTGGTGAAGTTCTGCGTCACTCCGAAAAGCAGGATGATTTAAACAGAAACATCGCGGTTGACTTTGATATCTATATGGTGGCGGGCGCTGACGCGGACAGGAGAACGCTTTTTACCGGTTATTACGAACCGCTCCTTGAAGGCTCATTGACGAAGAGCGAAAAATACAAATATCCGCTTTATCGAGTGCCGGGCGATTTGATTAAAAATGAAAACAGGATTGGCCGGAGTGAAGGCGGTGAGTTTGTTCCTTACTATAACCGCGAGGAAATTGATGTTGATGGAGTATTGCGGGGGAAAAATCTGGAGCTTGTTTGGGTGACCGATCCGGTGGATTTGTTTTTTCTGCATGTGCAGGGCTCTGGGAAGATTAAACTTCCCGACGAAACTTTATTGACGGTCAGTTTTGCCCAAACCAATGGCCGGCCTTTCCGCAGTGTAACAAGATTCATGCTGGACCACGGCAAAATAAAGAGCGGGGAGACTTCCTATCGCAACGTAAAAGCCCTTCTGAAAGGAAAGCAGGAGCAGGAGCTCTATGAAATTTTAAGTTACAACGAGAGTTATATCTTCTTTCGTTTTGTGGATAAAGATCCTCTGGGTTCTCTGGGCGTGCCGGTAACAGAAGGGAGATCGATTGCCACGGATCCGGACTACTTTCCGGAAGGAGCCCTGGCGTTTATCCGCCTGAAGAAGCCTGTTTTCGATGCCGCAGGCAATATTTCGCAAAGGATTAGCTTTTCTCGGTTTGTGTTGAGCCAGGATAAGGGCTCGGCAATCAAAGGCCCCGGACGGGTTGACCTTTTCTGCGGGTTTGGAGGAAAGGCGGAGGCCACCGCTGGCACTCTCAAAGAAAAGGGCGAACTGTATTTGTTAATCAAAAAATAACAGGAAATCGCTTTGCTTTATTCCAATTCTAAATCAAAATGCTATCTTTGTTGGCATCGTCGTCGGCTTCCTCAACGTATGTACAATTCTTTTAAAATCATGGTCGGGATTTATTGTTGATTATCATTCAAAATGATCATAGCGCAGATGAATTAAGAAGTGATTCAAGGTCTCTTCAGGAAGCTAGCGGGGTCTGGCCGGACGGCCATAGGTGACTCCCGCAATGGGTTCCTCTAAGATAGCTTGTTGCAGCTTGTTCAAGGTATCCTGACACAGGAGCATCATCTTGCGCTTCTGATTAAGGGAAATGGACAGCGACTTCACGTTGGTGTTTTCCCGCGAAAGTGCCAGAATTTTGGTTTTGATTTTGTTGAACCTGGCATAGCTTGATACCGCCTCTGTCAGATCGGCATTGTGGTTTAATTTTGGAAGCGCAGTCAGTTCATCCAGATTCTTACGAATCTGCTTGTCTTCCTTGGACATTAGGGCTTCCAATTCATCCATTTTCTGATCGCTTTCCTCCGCAATGTGTGGTGGAATCAAAGTTTGAAGGCGCAGGGCGCTGATCTCTGTGCGGTAAGCAAGGAACATCACCTGTCTATCCTCTGGAGAGCCAATATTTGATGCAATTAAGCGGGATAGCGCGGCGTCCATTTCATTGAGTGTAGCAGCGGCCGGTCCAAACGCCAGACTATACGCCTTGATGTTGGTGTTCTTGACTGCCAGATTTAGTAAATTGGTATCGATGTGCTGGAACTCAGCGAAAAGTTCAGAGAATTGGTTAAATAACTCCTTCTCGTCTTGGGTGCCGCCAGCTTTCAGGAGTTCACTCAACTCCCGACGTTCCTGTTCGACTTCTGCCGTGGCCGTTCTGCTCTGGCCCGCAAATGATCGCGAGTCTTGGTCGGTGATGGCAAGGACTGTGCTCTTTTCCGCTTCTGAAGCTGAAGCCAAGGCTAAGCGCATCCGATTTACTAAGTCAACTCGGCTCGCTTTGAAGGCCAATTGTTCGGCGGGATTCTGTTTTTGGTAGAAATGAAACACAACCAGGAGGATCAGCAGCAGTATTACTGCTCCGACAGCCATCCAAGCAACGTCTTCTTTGTCGGGCTTAATCATCAGAAATTCCTATTGAAGACTAAATTGATTGATAAGAATTTTCTTTTTCGGTTTAGAAGTATACTAAGAGCAATCTTGTGTGTCAATGGAATATTGACCGCAAAATATGGGGTGTAGTGTCGATGTTTGTTGCCGGGTGTGAATTCGACAGCAAGCGCATTCCCTGTAGCTTGCTGCGGGTAAGCGAGTGAATACCGACTAATATGGCCCCCTAAGAATCGAAGATTCTCAGTGGCTTGACGCGAAGAACTTCAATTGTGTTTATTACGGATTGAATTCCTCCCTTTTACTCAAAAAGGATGAAGAAATAATACAAAAATGTATGGCAAATATTGCTTGACAGTCATTTAAAAAGGGCATAGCTAGCTCGACAATGTTTTTTAACAATGCCTAAATCCATATATAGTGTGGATACGGGGGAACCGGGTAGTTTGGGGCGAATTTCTTAGCGAGTGAAGAAGAGGACACTTCCATGTCCGAGCCCGTCAGCTAACCTCGTCGGCGTATGGGAGGATAAAAAAATGACTGTTCTTTTTTCATCAATTCTTCTACGGCGATTGTCTTTTGCTGAAAATGGGGAATCACTGTGCCCGCTTGTCTTTAGCTTTCCAATGATTTTTATTGATTTGTCTTCTTATCAAACGCTTCATGATTGTTTTAATTTTTATCCATGGCACTCCAGGGCTTGATTGGCCGTGTTGTTTCGTTATTTTTTGATACGTTGGAGAATGGGGAAAACAAAAGGAGGTTGAAATGACAACGAATGACTGGTTATGCATTACGTTATTTCCGTTAATCTTAACGCTATTGGCTTTTCCTTTGGGAGAATACATGGCTCGGGTGTTCAGCGGCGAGCGTTCATTTCTCGCGCCTATTGTTGCTCCTGTGGAAAGACTTCTTTATCGGCTGTTCAGAGTTGATGTGGGAGAAGAAATGTCCTGGAAAACTTATGCCCTCTCTCTGGTTGTATTTAATGTAATCGGCATAGCGGCATTATTCTTTCTGCAGCTTATTCAGGGAATACTTCCATTCAATCCGCAGAAATTCGGCGCTGTGCGCTGGGATACTGCTCTCAATACCGCTATCTCTTTCGGTACCAACACCAACTGGCAGGCCTACAGCGGAGAACAAACCATGAGTTACTTGACCCAGATGTTAGGCCTTACTTTCCAAAACTTTTCTTCCGCGGCCATTGGCATTGTTGCCGTCATTGCCTTAATCAGAGGGTTCATCCGTAAATCAGCAGCAGCGATCGGCAACTTCTGGGTTGATCTCACCCGCTGTGTTTTATATGTGTTGCTGCCGCTGGTGATTATATGGTCAATTCTTCTGGTTTCGCAGGGAGCAGTTCAAACTTTGAGTCCCTCTGTCCAGGCGCAGACATTGGAAGGAAGTAAACAGGTTATTGCTGTCGGTCCTGTGGCTTCCCAGGTAGCAATCAAGCAGATCGGCACCAATGGAGGCGGATTCTTTAACGCCAATTCCGCCCATCCCTTCGAGAGCCCGACACCGCTGACTGATTTTTTGGAAGTGCTGGGGCTTCTTTTAATTGCGGCGGCTTTGCCTTTTACTCTGGGAGCGATGTTGAAAAAACGGCGTCAGGGATTGGCAATATTTGCCGCGATGATGATTCTCTATCTTGCGGGCCTTAGCCTTTTTGCCTGGGCGGAAACGCGGGGGAATCCCTTACTGGAAAAAGCAGGAGTTGCCAGCGGGATAAACATGGAAGGTAAGGAAGTAAGATTCGGAGTGGTCAATTCTGTTTTATTTGCTCAGTCCACAACTGTTACCTCCTGCGGAGCCGTCAACAGCATGCACGATAGTATGATGCCGCTCGGCGGGCTGGTTCTCATGTTTAACATGGCCATTGGTGAAGTCATCTTCGGCGGCGTGGGCACCGGTCTCATCGGCATGCTCGGTTATGCCATTATCACTATGTTTCTCGCCGGATTGATGATCGGCCGGACTCCGGAGCTAATCGGCAAAAAGCTGGAACTCTTTGAAATGGTTATGGCGGTAGTGATTATTCTTTCGCCGGCTATTTTACTGCTCATCTTATCGAGCCTCGCCATTTCTACGGCGCTAGGCCTTGCGAGCCTCGGGAATGCCGGGCCGCATGGGTTATCCGAAATTATTTATGCTTATGCCTCTACCACCGGCAATAACGGCTCTGCCTTTGCCGGACTAAATGCCAACACAATTTTCTACAATCTTACTACTTCTTTGGCCATGCTGGTCGGCAGGTTTTCCACAATCATTCCGGCTTTGGCGATTGCCGGCGCTCTGGCGGGCAAGAAAATTGTTCCGACAAGTGTAGCGACTTTTCCCACGACAAGTATTCTTTTTATTGTCATGCTGGTCAGTGTAATCATTGTTGTCGGCGCGCTGACATATTTCCCGGTGTTCACTTTGGGGCCGTTTCTGGAACATCTGCTCCTGGCGATCGGCAAAACGTTTTGAGGTAAAGGAAAATGAAATCGAAAAAAATTAATATCTGGCAGACGAAGTTTATTTTACCGGCGCTGAAAGATTCGCTCATAAAACTAAATCCGGTGAGAATGATTCAAAGTCCGGTGATGTTCATTGTAGAGATGGTTACCATCGTAACTTCGTTCATAGTTCTGCATGATATATTTACCGGCAGCAGTATCGCCTTTGATTTGCAGATCACTCTCTGGTTGTGGTTTACTGTAATATTTGCCAATTTTGCTGAAGCCCTGGCCGAAGGCCAGGGACGGGCGCAAGCCGATTCTCTCAAAAAGAACCGTTCGGAAGCTGTAGCTAAACGATTATTGAATGACGGCAGCACGGAAACAATATCCGCTTTGCAGTTGAAAAAAGATGACATGGTCCTTCTGGAAGACGGCGACACTATTCCCGGAGACGGTGAGGTCGCCGTGGGGACCGCGCTTATTGATGAATCGGCCATAACCGGAGAATCCGCACCCGTCATCAGAGAATGCGGCGGCGACCGCAGCGGCGTGACCGGAGGAACGCGAGTGCTTTCGGGGAAAATAAAAGTTCGCATTACCGCCAATCCCGGCGAAAGCTTCCTCGATCAAATGATTCATATGGTCGAGGGCGCCAAAAGACAGAAGACTCCCAATGAGCGGGCGCTGAATATGCTTTTAATTGCGCTCACGGTCCTCTTCATTGTTGTTGTCGTGACCTTAAAATATTTTGCCGCTTACATGGGCGTTAGTGTTGCCGTGGCGACGCTGATTGCTCTGCTGGTGTGTCTGATGCCCACCACTATCGGAGGATTATTGCCGGCCATAGGAATTGCGGGCATGGATAGGTTGCTCCAGTATAATTTTATAGCGATGAGCGGCCGTGCCGTGGAAGCTTCCGGAGATGTTGATATTGTGCTCATGGATAAAACCGGCACGATAACGCTGGGCAATAGGATGGCGACAGAATTTGTTCCTCTGGATAAGAAAAAAGAAACCGACCTGATCAATGCAGCGCTTTTATCATCGCTTGCCGACGATACACCCGAAGGCAGAAGCATTGTTGTTTTGGCTAAAGAAAAACTGGGAATACGCGGCAGTGATATTCGCGCCCCGGAGGGAGCTGTTTTTTCCCCTTTTAGTGCGGAGACGCGGATGAGCGGTATTGACTGGAGCGGCCACCGGATAAGAAAAGGAGCTCTGGATGCTATCAAAGATTTTGTAGCGGTCAAAGGGGTGCCCATAGCAGAGGATGTTGAAAAAATAGTAACCAATATTTCCACTGAAGGTTCGACGCCTCTTTTGGTTGCCGAGGACGGGGAAATCCTCGGCGTAATCCGGCTCAAGGACGTTCTCAAAGAAGGCATCAGCGGCCGTATTGCCAAACTGCGGCAGATGGGGATTAAGTCGATTATGATTACCGGAGACAATCCCTTAACGGCGGCTACCATTGCCGCTGAGGCCGGAGTGGATGATTTTGTTGCCCAGGCCAGACCGGTAACAAAATTGGAACTCATTCGTAGATATCAAGGGATGGGACATCTGGTGGCGATGATCGGTGACGGAACCAACGATGCGCCGGCCTTGGCTCAGGCCGATGTGGCCGTGGCGATGAATGCCGGCACGCAGGCAGCCCGAGAAGCGGCCAACATCGTTGATCTCGATTCCAACCCGACCAAGCTTCTCGACCTTGTTGAAATCGGCAAACAGATTCTCATTACCCGCGGGGCGTTGACGACTTTCAGTGTTGCTAATGATGTCGCTAAATATTTTGCCATCATTCCGGCGATCTTTATTCTGGGGTATCCTCAGTTACGGATACTCGATATCATGCATCTGGCCAGTCCTCAGAGCGCGGTTCTGTCGGCGGTGATTTTTAACGCTATCATCATTCCGCTCTTGATTCCTCTGGCACTGCGCGGTGTTCATTACAATCCTTCCAGCGCATCGGCTTTACTGCGCCGAAATCTATTGATTTACGGAATAGGGGGATTGATCTTGCCTTTTATCGGCATAAAACTTATCGATATGTTATTATCGGTATTGAGGCTAGTGTAAAGGAGGCGCCAATGAAGCAGCTAAAACGTGCTGTTTTGGTATTTGCAGGATTATCTCTTATTTGCGGCTTGGTTTATCCGCTCGTGATTACGGTGGCATCACAAGCCATATTCCCCCGGCAATCCAATGCCAACATAATTAAAAACGGCGATGTCATCATCGGATCGCAGCTTATCGGACAATTATTCACTCGCCCCGAGTACTTTCACGGCCGCCCGTCGGCCACAGACCCTCCCTATGATGCGAGCAATACCGGCGGTAGTAATCTGGCGCCTTCCAGCGCCAAGCTGTTAGAGCAAGTCCGGACGCGCATTGAGCAGGTTCGCCGAGAAAATAGATTGCCTGAGAATGCATCGATTCCCGCCGATCTGGTTTTAGCATCGGCCTCCGGGCTTGATCCGCATATCAGCACGGAAGCTGCCCTGCTTCAGGTGCCGCGTATTGCCAGGGAAAGGAACATTTCCCAATCCGTAATTGAGAAAATCGTTCAGCAAAACACGGAAAAACCTTTTTGGGGAATTTGGGGAAAAGAGAGGGTGCATGTGCTGAATCTAAACATTGCGCTTGATAACTTTAAAACTAAGCAGTAATCCGTTTAATCGGTAAAAGGCGGCCGGCATGGAAGAGAAAAAATTAAGACCTGATCCCGATGCCCTTTTGAAAGAAGTCGAAAAAGAAGATGTTCGGAAGGGAAGATTAAAAATATTTCTCGGCTACGCTCCTGGTGTCGGTAAAACCTATGCGATGCTCAATGATGCCCATGTGTTGAAGAAACGCGGGATAGATGTCGTCGTGGGTATTGTCGAAACACACAAGCGCGCCGATACGGAATTGCTTCTTGCCGGCCTGGAAGTAATACCCCGGAAGATGATTAATTATAAGGGTATTTCCATCGGAGAAATGGATCTGGATGCCGTTCTTACGAGGCATCCCGCCGTTGTTCTGGTGGATGAACTTGCCCACACTAATGTCGAGGGTAGCCGCCATCCGAAGCGTTATCAGGATATTGAGGAATTACTGGAACAAGGAATTGATGTTCACACCACGGTCAATATCCAGCACTTTGAAAGCATGAACGACGCCGTTGCTAAAATCACCTCTGTCCGTATGCTGGAAACATTGCCGGACACGTTTTTTGACCTGGCCAACGAGGTCCAGGTAATCGACATTCCGTGGGAAGAGCTGACGCAGAGGTTAAAGGAGGGCAAGGTTTATATTCCCGAGCAGGCTCTCCATGCTATAGATAACTTTTTCCAGCGGGGCAATTTATTTGCCCTGCGCGAACTAATGTTAACCCTTGTAGCTCGCAAGATGGATAGCGAGCTGATCAATTATATGAGGGCAAAAGCAATTCCCGGCCCCTGGCCTACCGCGGAAAAAGTTGTTGTCTGCATTGCTGCCAGCCCCTATGCCAAACAATTAATACGCAAAGCCTATTCGATCGCTAAGGATGCGCACGCCGAATGGTATGCAGTCTATGTTTTATCCAGTGGCTTAACGGAGCCCTCGGGTAAGGCAAAAGTTTATTTAACGGAAGCGCTGAATCTCGCGGAAGAGCTGGGAGCAAAAATCATGACGCTTACCGGCGACGATATTGCCGATGAAATTATTCGTTTTGCCCGGGAGAACAATATTACACAGATCGTGATCGGTAAGCCGCTGCGTTCGCCTATTATTGAATTTTTTAAAAGATCACCTGCTTCCCGTCTCCTTTATGCCTCGAGTGATTTTGAACTTCATCTCATTACTCCGACAGTGGGAAAAAAAGAAAAAGAACCCAGTCCTCCTCATCGGCAAGTAGCGTTTAAGTTATCCGATTACTTAATGACACTGGGTATGATTGCAATTATCACTATGGTTAACGCTGTTCTTCAGAACTTTGTTGATCCGTCTTCGTTAGTTTATATCTATTTAATTGCTACAATTGTTAGTGCCTTGTTGTTTGGTGTATGGCCGTCAATATTTACTTCGATCTTTAGTCTTTTAACTTTTGATTTTTTCTTTACCGCGCCCAAATACAGCTTTTCGATGAATGATCCCAAGGAAATAATCAACCTACTGGTTTTTCTTTTTACTGCAATTATTGTCGGGCAGTTGGTAAAGGTTGTGAAAAAACAGAATGTCGCCCTGCAACTAAGGCTGGAGAGGGTTGTCCTGATCGAAGAGATGAGCAAGGAATTTTTGATTCTTCCCCCTCTCGAACAGCTGGTGGAAGGACTGGCTACTTTTTCTCAGGAAACGATGAACACGCTGGCCTTTTTACGAACAACGATTCTTAACGACATAAGCAATCTTACCGTCAAATATGTTCAGAAGGTTATCAACGTTCCTTGTTTTGTCCTGTTCAAGGCAAAGGGAGGCGATCTGCAGCTATGGTCAAGAAGCAGTCCGGATTTGGAAATTAATCAAAATGATCTGGCCGTTGCCCATTGGTCGTTTTCTCACGGAGAAATTTCCGGTGCCGGAACTGAGACTCTGCCGAGTATCCCCTATAGTTTTCTGCCCATCAAATCCCAGGAGGAGACGATCGGTGTAGTCGGCATAAAATATGAGTTTAAGAACCTGCTTCCGGAACAACGCCGCATTCTGGGAACGATATCGAATTTGACATCCCTTGCCGCCTCCCGGTGGGTCAGGATTGGATAGGCTGGAATCTTTTGAAAGCGAAATGGTATTACACGCTTTTTTTGTGATCTGTCTAAAAAAATCGGTAGTTATTATTTCAGGGAAAGACAACTCTATTGGTTCTTTATTTTTTCTCTTACCACGGGTGTCTGCGATACCATCCGCCTTCAGTTCGCCTCAGGCGGGATTGTTCGACTTAACAATTTCAATGCACTTCTTTTTTGAAATTGTAGTCTCACGAATAAAACAGCGGGGATCTTCCGCCAGGTAGTCTCCGCTATAAGCTAGGGCGCGTCCGCGGCAGCCGCCGCAAACAGTTCTGTAATTGCATTCGCCGCAGATGCCTTTGAGTTTTTCTTCACGCCACCGCAAATTTTGGAATACCGGCGCTTCGGTATATATTTGCCGGAAACTTGCATTCCTGATATTTCCCGCATTGATCTCGACGAAGGGACAGGGCCAGACATCGCCGTTGGCCTTGATGTAAACAAAACTCCTGCCAGCAGCGCAGCCGTGGAAAAAATTGCCTGCTAGTTTTAACAGCGAACCGCCCCGGATACCGTTTTTTTCCAGAATATAGGGCCAATATTGCGGTCCGGCAACCGGTTCGATAATGGTTTTGGCGATTTTTTGTTTAGCGGCAATAAGTTCGCTTAAATATTTATTGGCGCTTTTCTTTAAAGTGGCTTTTTCTATTTTCTCTCCCCGGCCGACGGCGACAAGCTGATACATCAGCATAATACCTGCGCCGCATCCGTCGGCAAAATCAATGAGATCGGGTAAATGAGCCATATTGTATTCCATGGCCGTTGTGTTGATTTGCAAAAGTATTCCCGCTTTCTTTGTGGCTTCAATTGCCCTGAGTGTCTGATCGAAAGCACCGGGCTGGTTTCTTACCAAATCATGAATTTCGGCATTGGCGGCGTCAATGCTGATGGCATTGCAGACAACACCGTGGTCCTTCAGCTTGAAGGCCATCTCTTCGTCGATCAATGTTCCGTTGGTGGCAATGATATTGGCCAGCCCGGCCTGTTGCGAATGTCTAAGCAGAGTGAAAATATCCGGTCTAACCAGTGGTTCGCCGCCGGTAAAGATCAAGGTGCGGAATTCGCTTCTATCCGCCAGCATGTCGATAAGTTTCTTCCCTTCATTTGTAGTCAGCTCGTCGGGGGCGGCTTTACCGCTTACCGCATGACAGTGAATGCATTTTAAATTACAAGCGCCGGTTACTTCCCAGACCGGATGACCGGGATAGCCGATGCAGCCCATGCCTAAAGAACCGTTGGCAACCAGTATAGACTTAAATCCGTGATGGACAAGCCATCCGGGGAAGTGCCGCCAGCGGTTTAAATATCCCATGAGTAAAACACTGCCCATTTGTCTGAATAAAAGGGAAGGAGAGTTATAAAATGATTTTGTTTTCTTTTTTTTCTGCATGATGAAGTTTTATATGTACGTCACAATGTACGTCAGAGATGTTCCCAGATTGACGACGATATTCAATGCGCATAAAATTTCCAGCGTTTTTCTGTCTTCATATTTGCCGCGTAGCATCATCAGAACGATAAATAAGGAAATGATCAGTATGGGCAAATAAAAATATAAAACTCGGAAAGGAATGCCCCGAAGTGGTGAGGCAAGTACGGCCAGTGATGCTAATAAGGATAAAGTTACATAAATGATCATGCTGGCTTTTTTGCCCAGACGGTTGAGCAAATTTCTTTTTCCCGCGGAATTATCGGCTATATAATCGGGGAATTCGTTGAGTAAAATTACATTGAAGACGGTAAATCCTATAGGTATGCCCAGCCAGTGAATGATCGGATCAATGGTAGCGGTTTGAATATAATAGGCGGAGGCGATGGGCAGCCAGCCATAACAGAAACCGATAAATAATTCACCGAAACCGCGCTGGACAAAGCGTATCGGTTTAGCGGAATAAAAAAAACCCGGGAAAGCCCCGAGGCAACCGAGGGCGAGCGTATATGTGCCTGTTTGGAAGTAGAACTGCAAAGTCAGCCCGATGAATCCGGCAAGGAGAAAAGAAATAATGCTGGTCCAAAATGGAACCGAACGGGGCAATACTCCTTTTTGAATAACTCCGGATCCGCCGGCAAAATTACTCTTATAAAAACGATGCGATATTTCGTCTTCTTGGTAATCGAAGTACTCTCCGGCATGGTAAGTGGAAAGCATGATCAGGATTACCGCTAAAACACCAAGAAAGAAAACTGTAATACTGACTGAGGACGTGAATTTATAAGCAAGTACGGTTCCTAATATAAAAGGCAGTATTCCTACTGTATGAAAGGGAGGCCGGGAAAGGCTAAACCATCCCCCTAGTATTTGTTTTACTGAATATTGCATAAGCTGCCGATGTTGTGCGGCGGTTTACTAACATAAAGGGTCGTCTTTGTCAAAGGGCTCTACAGTATTTTTCCGGCGATATTGTGTGCGTAGGATCAATATAGCCATGAAAAGTTAGCGGTAAAAATCGGAGGTACGAGGTTGCGGAGAAAGAATTACTTTTTTCTTGCTTGTTGATTTTTTTTGTGTTAGGCGTAGCGCAAGTTTGCAGGGAAGACACCTTCTCGAATGAGTAATCATGCAGGCTGAGAAAAAGTTAAACATTTCAGATTTGACAGATGCGCGATGAATTTAAAGCTGACTTTGAGGTTTAACGCCGGTTATTATCAGGGGGAACACAGATTCAATAGAGGTTTAGTGCCGGAAACTTAGCTGTAGCCGCAAAAGCGGTTGATTATAATCTCATATATCTAATCTTAGGAAAGGAGGCATTTCAAGAATGACAAAAGCAGATTTGGTCGATGCTATGGCAAAAGAAGCAGATATTACCAAGGCAGCAGCAGCATTGGCACTGGACGCATACGTTGATGCAGTCACGAAAGAACTGAAGAAGGGCGGCAAGATTGGCCTGGTAGGATTTGGTACGTTTTCTGTGGCTAAAAGGAAGGCGAGGGATGGCAGGAACCCTCAAACCGGTAAGGCCATTAAGATTCCTGCGAAGAAAGTCGTAAAATTCAAGGCCGGTAAGGAACTGGCTGACAAATGTAAGTAATAAATTTTTAAGTCATTATTCAACTGAGGCCTCCGCATTTTTCAGAGAAACAATCGGAGGCCTCACTGCATTTATAATGAGGCTCAAATTTTAATGAGACTCAAATTTCACAAGCGCAGTGCAGCGAAATTTGCAAGCCGAATTATCCCACATGCGAAGTCATGTGGGACTATATTGTAAGCCGAATCAATGACGCTCGCTGATAATGAGACCCAAGCTTCAGAAACAAAGTGCGCTGAAGTTTGCTGGACAAATTATACCAGGCGCGTAGCGCTGTGGTGAAACGAACGCAGTGAAGTTTGGAACGGTAGTTGAATCAATGAGACTCATGTTTTAGGAATGTAGTGAACTACAACATGTTAGCCGAATTGATCCCACCAGAGGTGGGGTTGATCCCGCGAGCGAAGCTCAGCGGGACTGTTCCGCAAAGCGGGTATCGAATACCTGTGATGGAGGATAATAATCATAAGGAGTTTTTGTTTTGGCACTCAAAAGAATCTTGAGCGGGATGCGGCCTACGGGAAAACTGCATTTAGGCAATTTACACGGGGCATTGAGAAACTGGATCGAATTGCAGAATAACGGCAAATACGATTGCTTTTATTTTGTCGCCGATTGGCATGCCTTTACCAGCGAATACAGCTCCACAGAGGAAATCAAGGATAACATAATCAGCATGGTCATTGACTGGCTCAGCGTCGGGCTTGATCCTCAGAAAAGCACGCTCTTTGTGCAATCGGCGATTAAAGAACATGCCGAGCTTTTCCTTCTGCTTTCGATGATCACTCCGCTCGCTTGGCTCGAGCGCAATCCCACCTATAAGGAGATGAAAGCGGAACTGGCCAACAAGGATCTATCCACTTTTGGTTTCCTGGGCTATCCGGTGCTGCAAGCTGCCGATATTATCATGTATAAGGCTTACGGCGTTCCTGTCGGGGTTGACCAACTGCCCCACGTAGAACTTACCCGCGAGATCGCGCGTCGTTTTAATTTTCTTTACAAGGAAATCTTTCCGATTCCGGAGCCTTTATTAACCAGTGTGCCTAAGCTTCTAGGTATTGACGGAAGAAAAATGAGCAAGTCCTACGAGAATTCAATTTATATCAGCGACCGCGGTAAAGAATTGCAGCAGAAGATTTCGTCCATGTTCACTGATCCTCAGCGCGTGAAAAAAACAGATCCGGGAAATCCTGAAATATGCAACGTCTTTACCTTTCATGGTTTGTATTCGGATGCGGGGACCGTAAAAGAAATAGATGTAAGCTGCAGGAAGGCGGCCATCGGCTGCACTGATTGTAAAAAAATGCTCGCAGGGCGAATTGCCGATGCTATGCACCCCATTCACGAGCGGATGGACTATTATATGAATCATCCGGATGAAATTAAGTCGGTTATTGAAGAAGGCAACGAAAAGGCGACAAAGATAGCGCGTCTAACAATGGAAGAAGTCCGCGCCGCGGTTAAAATCTGACCCGGCTCAATATTTATGAATGAAGAACAGACGACAGGTTATGCCATTAAACTTGATATTTTCGAAGGTCCGCTCGACCTGCTTTTGTATTTAATTAAAAAAAATGAAATTGATATCTATAACATCCCGGTAGCCTTGATTACGGAACAGTATCTTCAGTACCTCAAAATGATCAAATCACTCAACCTCGATTTAGCCGGTGAGTATTTGGTCATGGCCTCGACACTCATTCACATAAAATCCAAGATGCTTTTACCTGAGCCGGAAGAGACGGAAGAAGAAGAGGAAGAAGATCCCCGAGCGGAATTGGTCAGACAGCTTTTAGAATATCAAGCGTTTAAAGAAGCTGCGACTAATTTGGGAGAAAGGCCGATTTTGGAAAGAGACGTGTTTACCCGGGCAGCCTTCTTGCCGGAAGAGTCTGAAAAGTCGGCTACGGCCGAAGAAGAACTTATTGAGGTAAGTATTTTTGAACTTATAGAAGCTTTCCATCGTATTGTTTCGCGCATCGATAAAAAAGCCCTTTTGGAAATCGATCTGGAAAAGATGTCGCTTACGGATATAATTAACGATATAATGGAACGGCTGTCTAATGAAAAAAACCTGACTTTCGATGAACTGCTTGGAGAAAAAAAAGAGCGCTGGCGCATTATTTACACTTTTTTAGCTTTACTCGAATTAGTTAAACTCAGAATCGTGAAAGCTTATCAAACCTCGGCTTTTGGCGTGATCCGGATATTTCCGGCTGTGGAGTCCTAAATGGAAAATATTAAATCTATAATTGAAGCCCTTATTTTAGCTTCCGAAGCTCCGTTGGTATTGCAAAAGATTTATGCGGTTCTTCCGGAAACAGAAAAAACGCTGATCGATGAAGCCGTCGGTGAGCTAATTGAGGAATATAAAGAAAGACAGGGTGGGATTTGTCTACAGGAAGTTGCCGGCGGTCTGCAATTTCGGACGAGACCGGAATTTGGCGATTGGGTAAAAAGGTTAAAAAGCACAAAACCGGCTTCGTTATCGCCCGCTGCTCTGGAGACGTTGGCGATTATTGCTTACAGGCAGCCGATAGTCAAATCGGAAATCGAAAGTATTCGCGGTGTGGATGTAGGTTATCAACTTAAGAGTCTTTTGGAAAAGAAGCTCGTGCGCATTGTCGGGCGAAAAGATGTGCCCGGCAAGCCCATCATTTATGGAAGCACAAAAAGATTTTTAGAGGTTTTTAACCTGAAAGATCTCTCGGAGCTGCCCACTTTGCGGGAATTGAAAGAGCTTCACGAACAGCAGGAACCCCTCGAAGATCATTCCGACACATGAAAGAACGTTTGCAAAAGATTATTTCCGCCGCCGGGATTGCGTCACGGCGTCACGCGGAAAAACTGATAACTGCCGGGCGCGTCAGCATCGACGGCGCCGTCGTGAAAGAGCTGGGGGTAAAAGCTGACGCCCAAAGAAATATTATCCGGATTGACGGGAAAATTATTTCCGTCGAAAAAACAAATTTATATATTGCTTTAAATAAACCGGCCGGATTTATTACTACCATGAGCGATCCGCAAAAGCGGCCGACAGTTATGGATTTGCTAAGCACAGTGCCGGAAAGGGTTTATCCGGTAGGGAGACTTGATTACGATTCCGCGGGACTTTTGCTTTTGACTAATGACGGTGATTTCGCACAAAAAATTCAGCATCCCCGTTTTCAGATACCTAAAGTTTACCGGGTTAAGATTCAAGGACATTTATCGAAAGAAGAATTAAAAAAGTTAAGCAGAGGTATTAAATTGTCTGACGGCGTCTTTAAACCGGAAAATATCCAAATGGAAAAAATCAATGACCGTAGTTGTTGGTTGCGGCTGACGCTGAAAGAAGGGAAAAATAGAATAATAAGAAGAGGTTTTGAAGCGAGTTCTTATCGGGTAACGCGTCTGGCGCGGGAAGCCGTAGGCGACATTAAACTGGGAAGCCTGAAGGAAGGTTCCTGGCGGTATTTGACGAAAAAAGAAATAACCCGTCTGCTTAATTATGCGCTAAATAAGAATGAGTAAAATTTTCTTGACATTCGCCATAAAATAAATAATAAGTTTAAGCACGTATAAGCGTGTAGAAATAAACATAATATCGTCAGGTGATGCGGGATTGTAAACAGATTTAAGGAGGGCTTATGAACAAATCCGATCTAATCGAATCTTTGAGTACTAAGCTCAATTTAACCGAAAAGAAAGCAATTGACGTTGTCAATCTTGTTTTCAAAGGTTTTACCGATGAGCTAAAAAAAGGCGGCCGTATTGAAATCAGAGGGTTCGGCAGTTTTGTGGTGAAGAAGTATGGCGCTTACACGGGAAGAAATCCTAAAACGGGCGCTAAGATTCAAGTTGAACCCAAAAAATTACCCTTCTTTAAAGTGGGAAAAGAATTAAAAGATAGAGTTGATAGGAAAAAATAGCAATCCTAGCCTGCTTATATAAAATAAAAAAAGGGGACGTAAATAAAGTCCCCTTTTTATCATTAATTGCCATTGTTCAATCAAATTAGCCTAAGTTTCCGTTAACAAAATCCCAATTAATCAAATTTTGAATGACAGCAGAAAGATAATCCGGTCTTCTGTTTTGATAATCGAGATAATAGGCATGTTCCCAGACATCGATAGTCAGGAGCGGTTTCTGGCCATGGGCAATGGGAGTATCGGCATTAGCTGTTTTTGTTATTTTTAACTGCTTTCCCTCCAAGACCAGCCAGGCCCAGCCGCTGCCAAATTGAGTGACTCCGGCGTTTTTCAATTCTTCGGCAAATTTATCATAGTTTCCCCAGGTAGCGTTTATCTTGCTACCAATTGTTCCGGTAGGTGTGCCCCCACCTGATTTTTTCAGGCATTGCCAGTAGAAAGAATGATTCCAAACTTGGGCTGCATTGTTGAAGATGCCGGCTTTGGCCGGATCTTTGGCCGCGATCTTAATAATTTCTTCCAGTGGTTTTTCTTGAAGGTCGGTGCCGGCAATCAGCTTCACTAAGTTATCCACATAAGCTTTGTGATGTTTGCCATAGTGGAAATCCAAGGTATTGGAGCTGATATAGGGCGCTAGCGCGTCTTTCCCGTAAGGCAGGTTTGGTAAATTTATAGCCATATTTTGTTCTCCTTTCTTTATTGTTTTAAATATAAGGCGCAATTGCGGTTTGTCAATGACACTCGCTGAAAACAAATGGAGTGTAGTTTGAAGCGTAAGTGGAATTGATCCCGCCATAGGCGGAGGGAATCATAGATACCCGTGGTCAATGAGACTCAAATTTAAAGGTTCTTTAAAGATTACTGAGGAGAGCCTTTAAATTTGCTAGCCGAATCAATCCAGCCACAGGTGGAATTGATCCCCTGAGCGAAGCGTGGCGGGATGAGGAAACTCAAAACTTGCACTGATGGTCAATGCCGCTTACTTGAACCGGTAGCGTTATATCCCATTTTATATTTGAGCCAATTTATATAAAAGAAAGTGATAATAGCGAAAACTAATGACGGAAGAGCGGCTTCCCGGTTAAAGATAATTAGCGCTATACCACCGGAAAGCGCGTAATTTTTCGTAGTCCCCAGAAGAAGAAAAGAAGTAATCTTCTTTTCAGCGACATGAAAAAACTCTCCAGTTTTCTTAATTGCCAAAGCAAATAAAAAAATGCCTATAAAAGCTATTAAGACAATAGAAATTAGGTCGGGTGGCCAATTCATAATTACATCTCTGCCGTTTGCACTTATGCTGTAAAATACGATAAAGAAACAGCAATCGATTATTATCCCTTCATACGGGTCAATAAGTTTATCCCAGTCTTTTTCTACGGCAATTCGAGAAACGACGAGCGGCAATACAATTAATTCGACAGTGAGGAAAATACAAGTCCAATAATCAATGGGAGCATCTTTAATAAAACCTAAAACGATTAATGGAGCGATTAACAGGGCACCCAAATAAGTGCCGGCGAGACCGGCGATTGATGAAGTTGTGTCAGCTTTAAATAAATTGCTCAACGGTATTACGGCAAGTGCCGGTGGTGTGGCAGCGATCAACACCATGCCGATCCAAAAGTTTTCGTCAAGAATAAAAAAAATACCGGTCAGAATTATAAAATTTCCCCAAAGGAGATAGTTAATTACATTACCCCGGAGAGCAGGAGACGCGAGTTTTTTAGATCGACGGAAAAAGCCGGGCGGTATTTTTAACGGCGTAATTGTCAGAATGACCGTCAGCGCGGGCAAGGTCAGGGCGGCGGCGACTACATTCGCCTGAGGTAAAACAAAACCGCAAAGCACAGAAGCAAGAAAAAGTATGTTAGAGCGGGAAGGAAGATATGCGAAGCGGGAAAGAAAAGATGCCGCGCGGGAAAAAACAAGATATTTGAATCGAGCCATTTTTTTACCTCTGAAAATGCAAGATTTTTTTAGCTCCAAAAATAATCAAAAGGAAAGCTATATTGAAAATTACTATAGTTCCTCCTGCCGGCAAGTTCAATAAAAAAGAAAATATTATACCATTAATTACCGAGAAGATGGAAATAGCGGCCGAGATAATAATAGTCGTTTTAAAGCTGAAAGAAAGCTGCAACGCCGTAAGCGGGGGAATAATCAGCAATGCCGAAACCAGCATTATACCGGTAACTTTCATCGCTAAAACAGCGGCCACGGCAGTCAATAATAAAAGAATGATATTGATTCTTTTTGTCTTAATACCCATGCTTTTGGCCAGTTCTTCGTCAAAAGTAACTGCAAACAGATCATTATAGAAAAAAATAACAGTGCCAACTACAACTATAAAAACAATAAAAGACAGCAAGAGTTCCGTTTGCGTTACCGTGAGAATGTTGCCGAAGAGGTAGCTTAATAAATCGACATTATAGCCCCCTGAGAGACTGGCCAGGATTATGCCCACGGCGATTCCCACGGAAGAGATGATACCGATGGCCGCATCACCGTGAATGCGCTTATAGCGAGTCAGTTGAAGTATGGCCAGAGATGAAAGCATAACCAGAGGCAGAGCGGCCACAGTAACATAAAGAGGGCTGAATCCAATCAATAATACTACCGCTACACTGCCAAAGGTAATGTGCGCGAGTCCGTCGCCGATCAAGGACAGCCGGCGCAAGACGAGAAATATTCCCAACACGGAAGAAACGGCGGCAATGAGCACACCGGCAAGCAAAGCTCGCTGAACGAATTCGTATTTGAATATTTCCCCAAGCCCGATCATGGATTAGTCCCCAATGCATCATGCTGGTGGCAGATGATGTGTTGACTCATTGGCCCGAAAAGTCCTGCCATGTCCGGTGAAGTGCAAAAATCTTCAAATGTTCCCGCAAAAATTACTCTCTTATCGAGATAGAGAAGGTTTCGGGCATATTTACCGATGCTCCCTATGTCATGGGTAATAAGAACGATAGTTGTGCCGTGAACGCGATTCAATTCGTGGGTGAGCGAATAAAAAATATCCCTTGTTTCGGGATCAAGAGCGGTTGTCGGCTCATCGAAGACAAGCAGTTCCGGTCGGCTGACCAGTGCGTGCGCCAGCATTGCCCGCTGCTGTTCGCCGTAAGAGAGCTCGCCGATCAGGCGGGAAGAAAGATGCTTAATTCCCATGAGCTGAAGAACCTGTTCCAAATTCTGCGCGTTTTTATTCCGCAGCCCCAGCTGGACTATTTCTTCAACATTGCCGGGAAAATGGGAGTTTAAGGCACTTAACTTCTGGGGCAGATAACCGATCTTATTCCACTGGCGAAAAGAAGAAAGCGGTTGGCCGAAAAGACTGACAGAGCCTTTCTGCGGCTGTAGGATGCCCAGAATGTTTTTAATCAGAGTACTTTTTCCGGAGCCATTTGGTCCCACAATGCCCATATAATCGCCTTTTTTTACGGCAAAGGAAATATTGCTAAGGACCTCCACTCCGTTGAAGCAGAAAGTCAGATTTTCGGTGCTGATCAAGTTTACGGACATAGTAATCCCTTTTTTAAATTTTTCAAATTCTCCTCCATCAACATAAGAAAGGATACCCCTTTTTTGATATCATTCTTGCTTATATCGTGGCCGTTGTGGAGTTGGAGCAAATTAGTCCTTGTTTCTTTAGCAATCGTTTGCGCCAGGCGTGGAGCAGCCAGGTCTTCGTAATAGATGTAACGTATCTTTTGCTTTTTTATCTGTTCGATTAGAGTAAAAATATTTTGCGGCAGAGGTTCGGATTCGGTTGATGAATTATAAGCCGCAATATATTCTAAGTTATATTTTTTGGCCAAATAGGCAAAAGCCCAATGTCCGGCGTGAAAAATTGTTTTATTCCGGCATTTGGCCAGTTCAAAGTTATATCTTCGATCCAGAGCAGCCAATTTCAATTTGTATTGGGCGGCGTTTTTTAAGTAATAGTCGCTGTTGCGTTGATCCTTGTGGACAAATGACTTGGCAATATTATCCACAATTTTTTGAGCATTATCTAGATCGAGCCAGATGTGCGGATCGAATTTATAATCATTATTTTCCCGGTCTTTTTCATTGAGCGGCAGCAAGAAAACTCCTGCACCGGTTTCCACCGTCAACATATTTGTATTTTCCGCCGATCCCTGGATGATTTTATAAGCCCAGGGTTCCATTTCGAAATTGGTGAAAAGAAAAATGTCGCTTTTGCATACTTTAACTATATCGTCAGGCTTCGGCTCGTAATGGTGAGCGTCGGTTGCCGGCGGCAAGAGCATGGTTACGTCGATTTTGTTCCCGCCGATAATCCGGGCAAAATCATAAAGAGGAAAAATCGTGGCCATTACCTTTAATTTATTATTTGCTGCGCCTGTTTCTCTTGCGGGCTGACAGGATAAAATAATTGATAAAACGAGAAGGAGAAAAACAAATATATTTTTTGAAGACATAATCTTCATCCTCATTTGTTCGATTGCTTTCGCAACTTGGTTGCATTTTTGCATGCGGCGCAAAGACCGGATATATTGATTTCGATATGGTCAACACTGTAATCTTCTTTGGCGGAAATTAGCTGACGAGCCTGGGAAAAGGTCAGAGGTTCCATACAGCTCAACTCTCCACAGCTCTGGCAGTTAAAATGGGGATGCACAGGATTTTCATAGGAAGCCATTTCAAAATAATTAGTGCCGCCGGACGAAGCTATTTCACGGACAATACCATGCTGTTTAAATAGCGACAGAATACGGTAAATTGTCACTCTATCAATGCGTGCGTTGTCTGCCAGCGCTCGACTTATCTCGCGTGCACTTAAAGGAGTTGTTGCTTTGAGCAATAAAGTCAAAACAGCGACACGCTGCGGCGTCTTGGAAAGGCCGGCATTTTGCAAAGTAAACAAGGCGTCTTTATATTTCTTATTCATGTTCATGGCCGGTCTTTATCAATAATGCAACAGAGTTGCAACAATTATTTTTGGCTAGCGACCTGATTTGTGCTATAAATAGCAGCCAAATACTGCATAAATAATAAGTCAGCCAGCAAAGGAGGACAGTTTATGAAACCAATTGGGCCGCTGATGTGGGAACATAGATTGATTGAAAAAATGCTCGGTGCGGTGATGCGTCATATCGATCAAGCCGAAAAAAGCGGGAAAATTAATCCCCTGGTAATAGATATAGCTGTCGATTTTATCCGTACCTACGCCGACCGCACCCACCATGGGAAGGAAGAGGAAATTCTCTTTCGGGATTTAGCCCGGAAAAATCTCACCCCGGAACTAAAGAAAACAATGCAGGAGCTCCTCGACGAGCATGTATGGGCCCGTAAGACGACAGGAATGCTGGTGGCGGCTAAAGAAAAATACTTGCAAGGCGACAAAGAAAAGCTTGCCGGGATAATAGATCTCGCGCGGCAGTTAGGCGATTTTTACCCAAAGCATATCAAAAAGGAAGATAAGCATTTCTTTTATCCCTGCCAGGAATACTTCGACAAAAACGAGCAGGAAAAGATGCTGGCCGAATTTTGGGAATTCGACCGCAAAATGATTCACGAAAAATACAATAAAGTCGTCGAAGAATACTCCGGGCTCAGCCTGTAGTTTATTCCGGTTCTAAATCAAAGATAGCGCTTTGATATAGAACTGGAATTAGTATTTCCAGCCCAGAAATCCGATAGCGACTATATTCATCAAAATCGGCACAGCGTAAATGATGCTCACGGCCATGATTTTAGTTTTCAACTTTTTTAAGCTGATCACTAAGATAGCCCAGCAGAAGAAGTGGAAGTAGCCGATTAGAAAGATAAGCCAAACGCCTTTAAAGGATAAGTTCCAGAAAGGATATTCCCAGACGAGAAGGCCGCCGATATTTAAAAAGCACTCGATGAAGACGCAAAAAGCGCTGTAGCCGATCGCCACCGCCCACGTCTCCGGAATCCCAAGAATTTTCTCTTTCTTGTTCTTCGAAAGGCTGTGGTAGTAGATAATGCCCAGAAGCAGGAACATGAACATTATTTCGATATTCCATCCCACCAGCGTCCGCAGAGCCGTATCTCCCGGAGTTGTCCAAAAAGCGGAGCGCTGTGTTAGATACATAACCCAGCTGTTCCACGTTTCGTTGAAGAAATCAGCGCCGAAAATTGCGAGGCCGGCCAGGACGGCATCCCAGTTTTTAGTCAGGCGCGCCTCCTTTATTTCCCGAGTGTAAACATAAAAGACAAAAGCTAGAAGAGGGATTACATACCACTTAAGCATTGTAAGAGCTCTCAGAGAGCTTAAAGCTTGCTGGGTTGCTGGTGTCATATGACCTCCTTGTTAATGTTTGGGGTTAAAAAATATATGCCGGTGAATCTTTCTATCGCCCTTTTAATCACGGGTTAATATATGTGAGTCGGATTATACTATAACGTTATATAAACAAAAAGAAATAAATTTGTTAATTTCAGCACTGGATTTTTATATAGAATGTGCTTAAATAGGCTCCCATAGGGTAGAAGAATTTCATTCACCCCGTTAGAGATGGAGATCGTAATGCACTATGTGTATGTGCTTAAGAGTGTAAAGGACAAAAAGATGTACACGGGATGCACCAAAGATTTACGGAAGCGTTTTCGCGAACACAATGACGGCAAGGTAACTTCCACAAAAGGACGAGGTCCATTTGAATTAATATATTATGAAGCGTCACTAGATAAAGGTGATACTTTTATAAGAGAAAAATATTTAAAAACAGGGATGGGTAAGCGATATTTGAAGAATCGACTAAAGCGCTTCCTATCTCTAACGGGGTAAAGGAGAAAATAGCCTTTGATCCTTACCGGTAAATTGAAGATCGCCCTTCTAATTTTGCTCACTATTTTTATAGTTGGCACCATCGGTTTTCATTTTATTGAAGAATGGAGTTTTGTTGACTCCTTTTACGCTACGATTATCACTTTATCCACTGTAGGTTATGGTGATTTCGTGCCGGCAACAGTGGAAGGGAAATTTTTTACAGTTTTTATAATTATTTTTGGCGTAGGCACGATGCTTTATTCGTTCGGCCTGATTTCGGAAGCAGTAATCGAGGGCCGCTTACGCGGTTTATTGGGGAGGGGTAAATTGGAAAAGATGATTGAGAAAATGAGTAATCATTATATCATTTGCGGTTGCGGCCGTATCGGGTTCTTGATTTGCCGCGAATTAGCCGCGGAAAAAGTGCCTTGTGTGGTCATCGACAACAATCCCGAGGTTATCCAGAAGGTTCAGGACGAGGGGTTTATTTACTGTAAGGGCGATGCAACACAGGATAAAACTTTAATTGAAGCGGGAATCAAACGGGCCAAGGGTGTTGTTTGCGTGTTGCCATCGGACGCGGAAAATCTTTACGTTATTTTAAC